>NZ_CAWUDG010000007.1:0-298356 GCF_963920885.1 Anabaena sp. CCY 0017
ACAATACGCCACCGGATGTCGAAGACAATACGCCACCGGATGTCGAAGACAATACGCCACCGGATGTCGAAGACAATACTCCGCCAGATGTCGAGGATAATACTCCACCGGATGTCGAGGATAATACTTCGCCGGATGTCGAAGACAATAGGCCACCGGATACAGATGATAATACTCCACCCGGTTTAGTAGATAATGATGCACCTGGTTTAATCGATAATCCTGCACCACCCCTGCCTTAATGGGAAGTCCACACAGCCAAGTAGAACAACAAGAGGCTAACTAGAAATTCATTACTGGAATTATATTCAAGGGCTAAATAACAATTTATTTGCCCGCATCTTCAAAGTCTGCTAACGCGTAAGCAAACTCGCTAAAAGCTGTTTTAATTAAAACCTCTTTCATGCTTCTTTCCAAGCGAGAGTTACGGATGAGTTCTGTTAACTCGATAAATAGCAAAGAAAACATATAACGGTCTTGGCGGTCAACTTGTTTTAAGGAAGAGAAAATAAAATCATAAAGTTCAGTCTGTCTGGCTTTGGTTTGTTCGTCCCATATCTGAAAACCAAGCCGGAAAGTTTTTAAGCGGATTTCATTACTGTTGTAGGACGTATCTTTGTAGCGAATTGATACGCGCTGGGGTATGTCCATAAATTTTAGGCGTGGGAGTTTGATATAAAACCTTATTCATTGGTTTCTAGCTTAATCCGGACAAAACACTTTATAGCAAAGTGCTGTAAAGCTCTGCGGGCATAGCTGCGCTTACATCAAGTTTCATGTATTTGAACCACATTTGTCGTCAGGGCGCAAGGCCTTGCGCCCCTACCGCGTGGTTTATGTCCTAACCTCCTTGACGGTTGCTATCAAATTTTTGATGCTGCCAAAGGTGGAAAATATTATTTGTTATTCACTAATCCTACACGTAACGCGACGCGTTTATACTTGCTGGCATCGTAGGGAATACCAGCGTGCATCACTTGCGAATTGTCCCAAACCACAAGATCACCTGGTTGCCAAACATGAGTATAAACTGGTGTACGTTCCAGAACAGTTTCAAACAAATCTTGCCAAAACTGTTTTGCCAAATCTAATTTATCCTCCATACCAACAAGAATAGATGTATCTGAGCCTAGATATAATCCTTTCTTTCCAGTTACCTGATGAGTGGAAACAATAGGATGTCTTTTCATCGGCACATCATGTCCTGGCTGATGGTTTCTTGGTGGCAGATGATACATAGACATTTGCTCTAGTTGCTGCTGATGCTCCGGTTCGAGATTATTGTAAGCTTCTATCATGTCGAGAAAAGCTGTTGTGTGGGGCTGTCCATCGATTCCCTCTGGGGGTATTTCTACGCCATAAAGCATCACCACATACAAAGCATTCATATCCAGACCTGCTGTTGTGGGAAGTAAATCTTTGTCATGATGCCATTGCCAAGCAAACTTACCGACAATTTCCTGAGTATGCGCTTGTGGATTTCCTAAAATAGATACTCCAACACTTTGTAAATCGGGATCAATATTTGGATCAAGGGGCTTAGGTGGATAATTAATATTAGACTCCCCAAAAGTTTTGTAGGCAAATTCTTTTAACTGTAATGCAGTTAAATGTTGATTTTTTACAACAACCACACCATGCTGCCAAAGAGCTTGTTTGAATGTATTTATCTGTTGGTTTGTAACTTCTTTAAGCTGGTATTCTTGTAATATTTCTGTGCCAAGTCGAGAATGTTTCTGCACCGTCTGAAATTGCATAGTCAAAACCCTCTTAAGGTTACTCCTTCTTATTCTCTGCGTCTTTACGCCTCTACGCCTCTGCCTGAAGTCATGCCAAAAAATTGCTCACTAATCATTGCTCAAAGTGAGTATAAGAGTATTGCAAGTGAGTTTTTAACTTTTCAGCCACAACCGCCAACCCAACCGATACCAGAGCAGCAGAAACCAGGATAATAGTACTCAGCCCATCTGTAATGATTGCCAAAGCTGCCAGAGCGATCGATGCCTACTGCGGCAAGCCACGCATCACCCACAAAGGAGCGCTTGTCAAGTGGCTTGTTTGAGGAAGTCATTGTCACCAATACGATTTCCATACCAGAAAGTAATTGCGTTCCGGAATTAGTAGTGCTTTTGGTCGCTAATCTGTTAAGGGAAACCATTTAGCATCTTCATGAAGAGACTTCAGTAAGTAGTATGTTCCACTAGTAAGGACAAGACTGTTTTTGTAGTTATAATTAGGACGCAAAGGAAAAAACAAAGATTATAGCGGGTATCCCTACTAAAATGAAGGTGTGAATTTGAGGTTGTATTACGGCAGATTATTCATGTACAAAAATTAGTCTAGGAGTATTTGCTGATGGCACTTTCGACTCAGGTAAATTACCACCTTTCTCTGACAGAATTTCTGCAATTATCAGAAACTAAACCAGCTAGTGAATATATCAACGGCAGCATCTATCAAAAACCAATGCCCCAGGGAAAACATAGCAGAATTCAAACTTGTTTATCAACCAATATCAATCAGGTGGGTGAACCCCAGCAAAAAGCGTTAGCATTAACCGAGTTACGCTGCACCTTTGAGGGACGTTCTTTAGTTCCAGATATTGCTGTGTTTGAGTGGTCACGCATCCCCACTGATGCAGATGGAGAAATTGCCAATAGGTTTGAAAGTTATCCAGATTGGACTATTGAAATTTTATCCCCTGATCAATCTCCTAATCATGTAATTAATAAAATTATTTTTTGTATTAACCAGGGGACTAAATTAGGTTGGTTTATTGACCCTAACGATAAATCTGTGATGGTATTTCAACCGCATCAATTACCTGAAGTTAAATACAATACTGATAGATTACCTGTTCTCGATGTGTTGACAGATTGGCAGTTACAAGCAAAAGATATATTTAGTTGGTTGAAGGTGAAATAATCAAACTTATATTGAATGGTTTAGAAAAATCAAATAATAAAAGGACTAAAGATTACACTGTCTCACTCTTGAGGCTAAAGCATATACTCGACTCAGATCACCATCCCAATAATTACCAAACCACCCTGACTTCCATACAAAGCCTAAAAATTCTAGATATGCTGGTAAATGTCCTTTTGAAGCATCAAGACTGAAGGTAAATTGAGAGTATTTAATCCATGATTTATTCACACGCCAACCAACACTATTACCAAATTCATTTACATTTCCTTTCACACGCTGCCAAATAAGATTTTGGACACTAAAGCCAAAAAGTCCATTGCTGTAGTGTATCCAAAGTTGATCAATTATACGTAAATCTTCACAGGGAATTCTTTTTATTGATTCCGAGTCAAGCCAGCGTCCGTTTCTGGGACAAGCTATAGAAACCAAGAGATTGCTAGTTTCTATATTTGCACCTATCCAGTTACCATCTGCCAGTAAATTTTGCAGCTTATAATAATCAAAATTCAGCGATGAAATTAATGGAACTGAAGTAGTTTTTGTTGATGATGGTATAGCAGGAATTGTGGGATTCAAATCTAACAATTTCAACCATTCCTGTACTGACTGAGGGCGATTTTCTGGTTTTAACTCCATCCCTTTGAGAATTGCTTGATTTACGCGATCGCTAATACTAAAATTAATCTCTTTTGGTGCTGTTAATTGCGTACCAATCGCCCTAATGGGAGAGATTGTAGGCACTTCTTCCGTTAACATAGAATATAGCGTTGCAGCTAAGGCATAAACATCAGTGTAAGCACCTCGTTTTGCTCGCTGATCATATTGCTCAATTGGCGAAAAACCAGGAGATAAAAGTTCTGTATGTGTCTGTGTCAAATTTGGGCTAAAATCCCGCGCAATGCCAAAATCAATTAACACTGCTTCTGATTTACCAGAACGCAACATAATATTTTGTGGTTTGATATCCCGATGCAGTAAGCCATGATTATGAACTACTATTAGCGCTTCGCCAATTTGCTGAATGTAGCGTAATGCTTCGGCTTCAGACAAAATACCTTGATTCTCAACCAGACTAGCTAAATCTTCCCCATCAATATATTCCATCACCATGCACCACAGCACATCCTCATGAATCACTTCATCCATCCGCACAATATGAGGATGACTGCATTTAGCTAATTTGATGGCTTCATTTAAAAAATCTTGCTGAAACTTGGCAAAATCAGGACGGTGTTGCACTTGCTCATTCAAGGTTTTAATTACAACCAATCGCCCATTATTATCTTTAGCACGATAAGTTATTCCAAATCCACCTTTTCCTAATTCTTGCTCAATGACGTATTTACCACCCTGCAATTGCTGTCCTGATACCCAAGCCATGATTCACTAATTCACAAAATTGGTGTTAATTGTGACACGTTTATAGAAAAAATGCTCAAAAAAAATATTTATTCTGGGATAGCCTGAAGAAAACCCCCCGGAATTGTGTAGATTAGGCTAGAATTGTTAAAGGTTCTTTACAGAAATTGCTAATCATAAACAATTCTGTTAAAGCAACTCAGCATTGAAAATTAAATCTGAAAACCCCCTCTTGAGTTCACTAAAAGCTCCTATGACGCTCCCAATTCGCAACGTCGCCATTATCGCCCACGTTGACCACGGCAAAACTACCCTGGTTGATGCGCTCCTCAAACAATCTGGTATTTTCCGAGAAGGTGAAGACGTTCCGGATTGTGTCATGGATTCCAACACCCTAGAACGGGAGCGGGGTATTACAATTCTCTCGAAAAATACAGCCGTTCGTTACAAAGAAACCTTAATCAATATTGTTGATACCCCAGGACACGCGGACTTCGGCGGCGAAGTTGAACGGGTGCTAGGAATGGTTGATGGTTGTCTGTTAATTGTCGATGCTAACGAAGGCCCTATGCCCCAGACACGCTTTGTCTTGAAAAAAGCGTTGGAAAAAGGATTGCGCCCCATCGTCGTCATTAACAAAATTGACCGAGGTCAAACTGACCCGCACATTGCTGTGGATAAGGTTTTGGATCTGTTCCTGGAATTAGGCGCAGATGAAGATCAGTGTGATTTTACCTACCTGTTTGCTTCCGGTATGGGCGGTTTCGCTAAGGAAAGCTTGGAAGCAGAATCGGTAGATATGCAACCCCTGTTTAATGCGATTCTGCAACACGTTCCACCTCCTGTCGGCGACATCAACAAGCCCCTGCAATTGCAAGTTACTACCTTAGATTATTCTGAATATCTGGGACGAATTGTGATTGGTAGAATCCACAATGGTACAATCCGGGCTGGACAGCAAGCGGCTTTAGTAACAGAAGATGGCACAATTGTCAAGTCCAAAATTACCAAATTAATGGGATTTGAAGGACTGAAGCGGGTGGACATGGAAGAAGCCACCGCCGGATATATTGTGGCTGTGGCTGGTTTCGCGGATGCTTACATTGGGGAAACAATTACTGACCCCAACGAACCCCAAGCTCTACCACTAATTAAAGTGGATGAACCAACCTTACAAATGACCTTCTGGGTAAATGATTCACCTTTTGCTGGTCAGGAAGGTAAACTGGTAACATCAAGACAAGTACGCGATCGCTTGTTCCGTGAATTAGAAACTAACGTCGCCCTCCGAGTCGAAGAAACTGATTCTCCCGATAAATTCCAAGTTTGCGGTCGGGGTGAATTGCACTTGGGGATCTTAATTGAAACCATGCGCCGAGAAGGTTTCGAGTTCCAAGTATCTCAACCACAAGTAATTTACCGCGAAATCAACGGTCAACCTTGCGAACCTTTTGAACTTCTAGCGTTGGATACTCCCGAAGATGGTGTTGGTAGTTGTATTGAACGCCTGGGACAACGCAAAGGCGAAATGCAAGATATGCAAGTTATTGGGAATGGACGGACTCTATTAGAGTTTATTATTCCCGCCCGTGGCTTGATTGGTTTCCGGGGTGAATTCATGCGGATGACTCGTGGTGAAGGAATCATGAACCACAGTTTCCATGATTATCGTCCCCTATCTGGTGACATTGAAGCCCGGAACAAAGGCGTTCTCATTGCTTTTGAAGAAGGTGTTTCGACTTTCTACGCCATGAAAAACTCGGAAGATAGAGGAGCATTCTTTATCACTCCAGGTACTAAAGTCTATAAAGGTATGATTATTGGAGAACATAATCGTCCTCAAGATTTGGAATTGAATGTTTGTAAGACGAAGCAGTTAACCAATCACCGCGCTTCTGGTGGTGAGGAATTGGTACAATTGCAAACACCAATAGACATGAGTCTAGAACGGGCTTTGGAGTATATCGGACCTGATGAATTGGTGGAAGTTACACCGGAATCGATTCGTTTACGGAAAGTAGCGAAGAAGTTCGCTAAACGGTAAGAACCTCACCCCCAACCCCTCCCCGCAAGCGAGGAGGGGAGTTTTTTTTGATAGCTAAACATGGATAAATTATCTGTGTTCATCTGGGGACGAAATTTTCTTAAATAAAAGAACCTCACCCCCAACCCCTCTCCTTACTAAGGAGAGGGGAGTTTTTTTTGCTAAACTTTGGCTGTGGCGGGATTTGGTAAACTGATTTTTAAGCGATGTAACATTGCTGAACGGGCTTGTAAGGCTAGACTATCATCTAAGGGTGATAAGTATATGGCTTGCTGATATTTTAGCCGCAACGCTGTTTGAATTAACCAGTCAGCGACGAAAGGATTTTTGGGTAATAGCGGACCGTGGGAATAAGTGGCGATCGCATTCTGATAAAATGCTCCCTCAGTACCATCTTCACCATTATTACCCAAGCCATAGACTACACGCCCCAAAGCTTCTACTTTCCCTAACTTGGTGCGTCCACCGTGATTTTCAAACCCGACTAAATAAGGTTTACTTCCCGTCATCTCTTCTAGTTCCCGCGCCAGACGAGAAGCTGTAACTTCAATTACCAAGTTACCAATACAGCGCTTAGTATTTTCACCAGGATGCACAGAGACTAAATCAAAAATTCCTAAACCTTCAATGCGTTGTCCCAAAGCAGGTTCATAATATTTTCCTAGCAGTTGGGGAGAACCACAGGTAAAAACTCCTGGTGTGCAATTTTCGATTTTATCACGCATAGCATCAGCTTTTGCGCCTTGCAAATCACGCATGACAATTTCTTGCTGACGGTCTTGTGCGCCACCACCAACTATAATATCTACAGCTTTAATATCAGCCGCTGTGGCATTTTGATCGAGTGCGACCACCTTGACATTATACCCCCGCCACTGGGCGCGACGTTCGATAGTAATTACATTACCGCGATCGCCATAAGTACTCATCAGCGTGGGATATAGCCAACCAATAATTAATTCTAAATTTTCCGAACTCATAAAACCTCACTCATAACTAATAATTTTTATCAACTTATAGTTTAATTATCCGGTGTATATCTCCAACTGTGCCATTGGCTAAAGTATTATACTCTGCCCACATCTAAAACTGTGGAATCACTATCTCATACCTTTGAGGATTTTGTATTTTATATAACAGTTTTCTGGTAACATATTCACCATACTGAAAAAGTATATAATTTATTTTGCATTTGTTTTACACTACTAAAATCAGTAAAACGTTGATTTTACTAATATTTCCTAATTATTAATTTTCCCCAACAACTCTAAATGGAGATGATGTATGCAGGTTATTGAAGCTCCTAATATTGCCGTAATTGCTTCGGAAAATGCGGTTTCTATTTCGGAATTACCTCCTATATGGCAAGATATAGCCGCAGGAATCGCAAATGTAGGAATCGAGAACCCACAAAGTTATGTGGAAATAGCGCAATTGTTCCAATATAAACTGGCGCAGGGTGATGTAGACTTATTTAGTGAACGTCCAGAATTAGCTCATTTTAAATCGGCATTTTCTCAGCTATTTGGACAACTAGGTTATGAAACCTTAGAATTTTATGGACATGATTTTTTAATTGATAGCTATCCCAATTTTGCCCAAATTCTTCGAGATGTGCAATCAAAGGGAATAGAATATGCAGATGAGGTAAAAGTCGCCCTAATTGGGATGGATCTTTTTAATGAATTTGGCTATGAATTACCTGCTAGTTTTTATCATGTACATCTAGCCCCAATTTACCGAGACCATGTATTTGAAGAACGGGCTTTGCGTTTTGATAAACGAGATATAGTACACAAGCGTTCTTGGGATGCTATATTACACGCCGGAAAGGTTTTTGCTATCCAAATGAAAGTGCAAAGCATCGCTTCTAAATACGGTTTTACCTATCATCATGGTTGTGGTTGTAATTCTCATCTATCCTCTATTGATATATCTGAGGGAGAATTTAACTATAAAATCAGTCCTGAAAAATATCAAAGATGGATAAGAAGTTTTATCTGGACTGCTTGGTATGAATATGCTTTCTTTCCCATAGTTCCGAATACGAGTTATTTGGTATAAGGAACCTCACCCCCAACCCCTCTCCTTATCAAGGAGAGGGGAGAATATGAACCCAATATCGTGTTAAAGAATTTTTCTACCTGTGAGGACTTCGCGCACTTCTAACATGGCGGAATAGGTGGGGAGAACGTGGAGGGTTTCATTTTCTGGGGTATGCTTTAACGCAGTAGCGATCGCCTGACGCAAATCTTCTTCTACAATTAAATTGAGGTTACTCTCACCCGCATTTTCACTATACCGCAGACGTAACGCCATATCATAGACGCGATCGCCACTCACAACTAAAGTTCCTCCCCGTTGGACTAACTTTTCTGTATCTACGTCCCAAATCCATGATACATCAGTACCATCAGGCGTGCGATCGTTTAAAACCAATAATGTAGTTGTATCGCTGCTTTCAGTCACCACGCGAATGGTTTCATTTGTTCCTACCGGATTTTTTGATAACAAAATCCGCACCCGTTTATTGTTAATTACCAAATCTTCCGCCCGACCAAAAGCCGCTTGAAAATTGTTAACCGCATCTCGAATTATCGCTTCATCAACGCCTAACTCTTTTGCCGCAGTCACAGCCGCTAAAGTATTATATTTGTTATATAAACCCACCAAAATTTGTGACCATTCGCTGCTTTCTAGAGTCGGTTGACTTTTGCTAAAACCACACTGGGGACAAGTAAAATCTCCCAAATGGGACAAATATACACCTTGATAATCGAGAGAATGTCCACAACTAGGACAATAAATTGAATCCACAGCGTGAGGAATAGCTTCCAAATAATGTTCTGGTTCATTCATCCCAAAGAATGATACCTTTTGCGGTAACTGCTGACCGAGATAAGATAAAGTCGGGTCATCAGCATTGGGAATCACTACCGTTTCCAGTGGAAGAGTAGAAATCACCTTTGTCCAGCGCTTACTAATGCTGTCTACTTCCCCATACCTATCCAATTGGTCACGAAATAAATTTAAACAAAGAATAATTCTCGGCTGGAGAGGCTTTAAAACTCTTGGTACAATATTCTCATCTACTTCCAGAATGGCATAATCAACCTTCAGCGTCCCCAGCAAGCTAGTATTTTCTATCAACGCCGTCATCAAGCCATTTTCCAGGTTTGCGCCTGTAGAATTATGGGCGATACGATAACCTTGGCGTTCTAAAATTGTACATAAAAGCAGCGCTGTAGTAGTTTTGCCATTAGTCCCAGCAATGAGAATTACCCCATTTTTAACTTGCTGACTCAATAATTCCAACAACCGGGGTTCAATACGACGCGCAATTGACCCTGGTAATACACTAGCAGCACCGAGACGCAGCGATCGCACTATAAACGTCACACTTTTAGCCACTGACACCGCGAAACCGAGTCGCAGTCTATCTATAAGTTGAATTTTATTTCCCACATCCGTACCCTAATCTTCTGGCGGTTTCTAATTTATAGTCTTGAATTTACAAATTTAATCGACCTAATACAGCACAGAGTCAATAGCACAATTATCTAAAATTAACGGAAAGCCTATATTATCAGCTTTTTGACTTTTGACCCCTTCGGGGTTCGCCAGTCGCTCATGGGGGAAACCCCCAAGACCGCGCTGGCTCACTTTTGAGTTTTGACTTCCGCCTTGCGGATTCCCCATTCCCATACCTGTAAGCGTTATCTTAAAAGATAGTGCTTGAGTGTAATTACATATCCAGCCCAGTTTGACAAATTCAGCACAAACTGATGACAATTAATAGCTTGCAAGGTTCCGTTTGATGAAAAGCATAAAGTTTCTTTTTTTAGATAAAACAATTGCTGACTGGCGGCGAAAGCTGTCCCAATGCTTGTTGTTGCTTGCTTGTCTATTGATGATAAATATACAACCTGCACTTGCTGGTATTGAAGATGATCTGTACGATGGTAACATTTTCGTGATTTATGCCGGCAATGGTTCGCTGGTTCCGCCCAGACAGAGTTTAGCAAAAGCTTTAGAAGAACATAAGCCTGTATTCTTGGCGTTTTATGTCGATGACAGCAGTGATTGTAAAAAATACGCAATTTCGATTTCACAGGTACAGGAATTCTACGGACGAGCCGCAGAGATTATTCCCATAGATGTGGATACTATCCCTGTTAAAGAAACTTATGAACCCACTGAACCAGGATACTATTATTCTGGCGCTGTGCCTCAAGTTGTAGTCTTTGATAAGTCAGGTCAGGTAGTTTTAAATAAAACCGGTCAAGTACCTTACGAAGAAATAGACGATAAACTCCGGAAAGCGTTTGATTTGTTACCGCGCAAGGAATCTTTGCCATTACAGCGACGTTCATTCAATGAGTTTAGTAGTGAGTTAGCTGAATAACTTTTAGGCAGGACTTACGCAACAATTACCAAAAATCTTGATTTATCGAACCGCCAAGCCGCCAAGAACGCCAAGAAAACGTAGATTATGCGTAAGTCCTATTAGGGTAGGCCAAATTGGTCTACCCTGATTTTTAGTTTGATATGATACTGCATTTCCCTGGAATAAAAGCGATAATATTAAAATTAGTGAACATTAACATTATCAGACCTATAGTACAGTGTGCTACCCAGGGATGAAATTGATAACTGAGAAATTTCTGCCTGAAACATCTACCATCTGATAACAAGTTAGCAGTTAAGTTAATCCCTAGTCCATAGTTCACTGCGAATGACTAATGACTAACGACTAATGATTACTAGAGTGTGTTCTGATGTCAAAGGTTTATACTTCCGAAGAGCTAATTCAAATTTTGGCAGATGAACGCCAAGCTTGCCTTAAAGGTAAACGCCTAAAATTAGAGGTGACTGTTTCTGGTAATCCTGTAATTGACCAGTTTATCCAAACTGATGGGCTGCAAAAGTTCACCGCCTATCAAGATTTTAAAGCTGCCATTCACGATTATCAAAGAGAAAATCAAGTATCAGGTATTGTTTGGCGAGAGATGACTGTCAAGGGTAAAACCTTACGCTATCCAGAAGTTGATACCGAGTTAATTGCACTTAGCACAGACTTGGAAATAATTCAAGCTACAAAAAATTCCATATTAGAATTTTGGTATGAAGTCACTGCGGAGATGGATTTGTACTTGAGTTTTAACAATAATAAACAACACCAAAAAATTCTCCAGCCTGATGTGGAGAGGATTGCTCAAACCACAGAATGGGCAAGTTTGTGGAAGTGGGAAAATTCAAACTTCTTGGAAATGATTTTGCAATTAGGATGGGGTCAACCAGAAGAAGCACGCTACAAACGCGGAAGACCGCAATCAGGTAGTGAGCAAATTCACGCTGTAAATCCCGGAAATCATCCCATTGGTTAATTGCAAAGTGCTGAGTGCTGAGTGGCTAGGGGCGGTTTTACAGATATGCTAAATTCCTAATAATAATTTGAATAAACCCGCCCTTACATCAAGGCTTTCAGTAACCAACAATGTCCTCATCTGGTTGGCGGTTGCTATAACTTGAGTGTTTTCTAGTTTTACGCTTGCAAATCTACCAGAAATATGCTATGGTTTACTTCTGGATATGGGTGACTAGCTCAATGGTAGAGCATCAGACTCTTAATCTGCTGGTTCTGAGTTCGAGTCTCAGGTCACCCACTGCTTTTCACGCTTTTTCAAAATAGCCATTGACTAGATATTGCCTAGATTGGTGATAACCTTCATCAGATATTGTGTCAAAGTAAAGGCATCTACACCTAATTCTGTACGTTCTTGGGCTGCTAAAATTCCAGCTTGGGAATGCCACCAAGCCGCAGTTGCTACAATATTCTCTACAGGAATTTCTTTAGTTGCTGCTTGTGCTAATAATCCGCCGATTAACCCTGTTAACACGTCGCCACTACCACCACGGGCTAAAGCTGGGGTGCTTTCAGGATTAATCCAAATTGCACCTTGGGAGTTAGCGATCGCAGTTCTTGCTCCTTTTAATAATACTACAGCCCCACTCTGCACAGCCGCGTCTTTTACTGCTTTTACTCTGTCTTCTTTGGGGTCAGCAATATCAGGGAATAATCGCTGAAATTCCCCTGTGTGGGGTGTGAGAACCGTTGGCGCTTGACGTTTTTGTAATGTGGGGATGGTTCCCATTTGTGCCAAGATATTCAAGCCATCAGCATCGAGAATTAAAGAAGATTCGCTTAAAATCACTTCTTCGACAATGGGCGTAGCATCTAATGTTAAACCAGGACCACAAGCGATCGCATTAAAGGAACTCAAATCAGTTTTGTCTGGTAATTGCAGATGTGCGATCGCTCCCGTTTCCGTCTCTGGACAACCTATAATTAAAGCCTCCGGTAAATGAGATACTAAAAGCGGCTTTAAAGATTCTGGCACAGCAATTGAAAGCATACCCACACCACTAGCACGCGCACCCAAAGCCGTTAAAATTGCGCCCCCCGCATAACGACGGGAACCACAAATCAGCAGTAAATGACCTTCCTTATATTTGTGGGTGACTGGTGGACGAGGTAAAGGTAAAGTTAATTTTACTGTTCCTGGGGTAATGCGTTTAATTCTGGGTGCATCCCCTAAAACAGCTTCCACATCAGCCACAGGAATATCAAAATCAATTAATTCAGCCTTGCCGATATATTCTAAAGCGTGGTCTTGTAAAAAAGCCAGCTTCCATAAACCGAGGCAAAATGTGTGAGTCGCCCGAATAGCAGTGCCTAATACTTCACCTGTATCGGTGTGAATACCTGAAGGGACATCGATACTAAAAATCGGCTTACGCCATTGATTTAGCTGATTAATTGCCAAAGCGATCGCATCAGTAATTGGTCTTTCTAAACCAAAGCCAAACAACCCATCAATCAAAAAATCACAATCAGGCAATTCTGCGAATTCTTGATAACACCGAATACCTAAACTCTGAGCATATTGTAAATGCTGTGAAGTTAACTCCTTCAACTTGCTAAAAGGAGAATATAGCCACACCTCATAACCACGAAAATGTAACTCACGGGCGACCACCAAAGCATCGCCCCCATTATGACCAGGGCCAACTAAAATCCCGACACGAGATCCTTCTGCTTGCTGAACCCGAACAGCAATAAGTCCCGCCACCTTTTCCATTAAAGCCGCCACAGGCATTCCCGCCGCAAATATCCGGGCTTCAATATCCCGCATTTGCCCAGCCGTGACTATAGCTTGTGAAACTTGTGCTTGTCTATCTGGCATCAGTCTTGAGTCCTCAGCTTCGAGTACAGAAATTTACAGCTATTTTCAGGTCAATAGACCACGTGGTAGGGGCGCAAAAACTTGCGCCCCTACAACTCGAAAACTGCTGTAATTCACCTACCGTAATAAACTCTAGAGTTACCATATCCTAATTTTCGCAGATAGTTGTTCCATTCCTCTGCATCTTTCCGGGTTGGAAATGGACCGACAGCCACGTGTGAACCTAGTGGTTCTTGCCTGACCAATACGACACCATACTGTCCACTAGTGCGCCTAATATTGTCTGCAATTAAAGGTAAACTTCTCGCATCACCAGGAATTACAGCATAATAGCTAGACTCTTGTCTCCGATTGGGGAGAGTTGACATTGACTGTTGTCCAGGAGTGACAAAACCAGTTTCCCGTCCATCACTAAAGTTCATGATTTGTGCATTATTGATGCCGGATGACTGTAATTCTCTGACCCGACTTTCAGCATTAAATAGTTGACTAAAAATTCCTGCCTGAATCACAGAACGTCCTTGATACTGACGAATATAAGCATCAGGTTCAATTCGGCGTATTTGCTGCAAAGTCTGAGTGTTACTACTATTAACCAATACTAAGTAACGCTGAAAATTCTGGCTATATTGATTAATCTGTGTTGGTTGGAAGGGCTGAATGTTTGGCTGATACCCAAATTCCACTCCTCCTATTGATGGAGAATTATTTACTGGCGGTAAACTTCCGAAATCAGTTGGTTGTCCAGTACCAAAGCCAACCATTTGTGGATTAACAATTTGTGCATTATTGATACCGGATGAGCGTAATTCTCTAACCCGATTTTCTGCATTATCTCTTTGACGAAAAGTTCCTGACTGAATCACAGAACGTCCTTGGATCTGACGAATATAAGCTGTAGGTTCAATCCGGCGTACTTGGCTCAAAGTCTGTGTGTTACTACTAATAACCACTACTGAGTAACTCTGAAAATTTTGGGTATATTGATTAACTGGTAATGGTTCGTAGGGTTGAAAATCTTGCTGAGACTGAAATTCCACTGCTGGCATTGATTGAACATTAGGTACTGGCGGTAAAATCTGAGCCACCGTATGATTAACCCGTATTTGTGCCAAACTACTTTGGGGAATCAACGCCAAACAGCTTCCCAAGAATAAGGGCAGAATCCCAAAGGCAGTAAATTTACCTGATATGTGATTGTACATAGTAGTAACAAGATCCCTAGATAATTTCTTTCAGGAAGGAATAAATGCAGTATCGTAGCAGTTATCTTTTTTATAGTGTTAGCTTAAAATGTAGTATGTTCAAGTGGCAACAAATACATTAAAAATTAGGTGAAATTTACGGTTGGTTTACTAACGAACTGAAGTGCTTGATTAGCAAGGCTTTGAAGATATCTGTGCTACAATTGAGCAGTCCCGCAACTGTAGTGTGGCTGGGATTGGATTAAACTGTAGGTAAAAAGTAAAATTAATATTTTGCCATCAAGCTGTTGAAAATGGATTTCTATTAACAGCCAATAGCTTAAGAAGATTTAAGTATATGAAAAAAGTCGTCGTTGGTCTTTCGGGTGGTGTTGACAGTTCCACCGCCGCAGCTATTCTGCATCATCAGGGCTATGAAGTGATTGGTTTGACCCTTTGGCTAATGAAAGGTAAGGGTCAATGTTGCTCTGAAGGAATGATCGACGCGGCTGATATCTGTGAACAGTTGGGGGTTCCCCATGAGGTTGTGGATATTCGTGAGGTGTTTCAAACCCAGATTGTCGATTTCCTGGTGACTGGTTACAGCGCTGGAATTACACCTCTGCCTTGTTCTCAGTGTAATAAAACCGTGAAGTTTGGGCCTATGGTGCAGTATGCTCGTGAAAAGTTAGACTGCGATCGCATTGCTACTGGTCACTATGCTCAAATTAACTATGATGAACTTACTGGGCGTTATCAGTTATTAAGGGCTGTTGACCGTAACAAAGACCAATCTTATTTTCTGTATGATTTGTCTCAAGATTTACTAAAAGCTACAGTATTTCCTCTAGGACAACTAGAAAAAGCCGACACCCGCCGTATTGCTGCTGAATATGGGTTAACCACTGCAAATAAGCCAGAAAGTCAAGATTTGTGTTTGGTGGAAAGCAACGGTTCCATGCGGGCATTTCTGGATAAATATCTTGCACCCAAACCGGGGGATATTGTGGATGTCGCTGGAAAAATTTTGGGACAACATGATGGTGTCCATCATTACACTATTGGACAGCGTAAAGGTTTGGGAATTGCGGCTGCTGAACCTCTGTATGTAATTGAATTAGATGCAGTTAATAATAAAGTGGTAGTAGGCGATCGCACCAAGGTAACTCAGCCAGAATGCACAGTCAATCAAGTAAATTGGGTTTCTATCGCTGAACCATCCACCCCCATTCGCGCCGAAGTGCAAATTCGTTATCGTTCTCACCCCACACCAGTGACAGTGATTCCTCTGGAAAATTCCCGTGTGCATTTGGTGTTTGATGAACCCCAAGTCAGCATCACTCCTGGACAAGCTGCTGTCTGGTACGACGGCGATAAAGTTTTGGGTGGCGGGATTATTGAACAATTTAGTTAAGCAGAGGTAAACAATGAAACAAAATTCATTATTTACTAACCGCATAGCCGTGCTAGCAACAATGCACCAAAAAGAAAAAGCGATCGCTCCTATTTTAGAGGCAGAATTAGGCATTCATGTTACCGTGCCTAAAAATTTTAATACAGATAGTTTCGGTACATTTACGAGAAAAATTAACCGGATAAATACTCAAATTGCCACAGCTAGATTAAAAGCGGAAAAAGCATTAGAATTGACAGGTGAAACTCTAGTAATAGCGAGCGAAGGTAGTTTTGCACCTCACCCTAGTACACCTTTTCTGGCTAGTAATAGAGAAATTGTGATTATGTTAGATAAAAAACATAATTTAGAAATAATTGGAGAAGAATTTTCCATAGAAACTAATCATAATCATATAGTTGTAGAAAGTGTAGAACAAGCATTTGAGTTTGCTGATCAAATATGCTTTCCTGAACATGGTTTGGTAGTTATGTTTAGTGAATATCCGCCATCTAGCCAACAAATTATTCAAGGCATTATTACACCAGAACAACTTGTAGAAACTGTAAATTATGTTCTAGAAAATTCACCAACAGGTAAAGCACATCTGGAAACAGATATGCGGGCAATGTATAACCCTACACGCATGAATAATATCGCCAAAGCTACTCAAGATTTAGTCAGAAAAATTAACAGTCTTTGTCCAAAATGTTCTGCCCCTGGTTTTGCAATTACCCAAAAAATTCCGGGTTTACCTTGTGCAATCTGCCACTCTCCAACTCTTGTAACGCTAACTGTGATTTATCAATGTCAAAAATGCGGTTTTAGTCAAAAAAAACCATTTCCCCATACAAGTCAATATGCTGACCCAGCACAATGTATGTATTGCAATCCTTAATATCATTGGTTTTATAAAATACTTTTATCCACCTGTTCTGCAAACTCTTCTAAAGCTTGCACAGTTCCTACTTGCCAAGACCTTTCCACAGTGGCAGGTATAATTTGTGTTAAAGGAATATGGGGAAAATTAGGACTATGATCAGATTTTATATAATGCCCGTTTTCGAGTAAATAAATAGTCAGCTTACTATTATCGTAAATCCATAACTCAGGAACTGCGATACGGCTTTAGCCGTTAGCTACGCTATCGCCTGATAAGCATCGAGGGTTGTTTTAGAAGTGACATCCATCTCAATTGCTAAATCGGGAGGAGGATCATCAGGTTCCAATTTTCTGCGGCTAATCATGCTTTGGTAATTCTGGATATAAAAGCAAGCATCCGGTTCTACCCCTGCGATATTTTCCCGTTTGAAGGTGGTTGAACCAAAGGGTTCGTATTTTCTCCCAGTCCTCTTGAGTAAAATTTTGACAATATCGGAAAGTAAATCCTTTGGCTTTTCGTGTTCAGGTAGGGGAACCATGATTTCTAAGGTTGACTGACTATAAGCAACTCGTGCTGATCGCTTTTCGCCCAACTCGCCTAAAATGGACTCAAACTCCTCCCAACTTACATCCTGGATAGTCACTGTACTACCAGGTGCTAACCGTAATTGGCTAACTGGTTTCACAACAGGGGATACAGCCGTCATATTTCACAGCCTGTAAATTACATTAACTCCAGCCTAACTTAACCCCTCTTGTACAGACGCGATTCATCGCGTCTCTCCCCTCATCTCCCTATTCTCAAACTCTTTGTCATCTGCGTACCAGCATTTTGGTAAGTTAGTACATAGTTTGAAACAATTGCAGTTAAATCAAAGAGGGGATTACGTTGAGTCAACATCCAGATGCCATTGCACCCCACGGTGGACAATTGGTGAACCGTATCGCTACACCAGAACAAAAGGCAGAATTTCTCTCAAAAGCCGACTTTTTGCCCCGTGTGCAACTTGATGCGCGGGCGGTTTCTGATTTAGAGATGATTGCTATTGGCGGTTTTAGTCCACTCACGGGTTTTATGAACCAGTCAGACTACACCCGTGTCGTCAAAGAAATGCGGCTTGCTAATGGACTGGCATGGTCAATACCGATTACACTATCAGTAACAGAAGAAGTAGCCTCCCCACTCCAGGAAGGCGGCCTCATCCGTTTGGATAACGCCAATGGTGAGTTTATCGGAGTTTTGCAACTGACGCAAAAGTATGTTTACGATAAAACTCAAGAGGCGATTAATGTTTACCGTACTGATGACGCTAAACATCCAGGTGTGCAAGTAGTCTACAATCAAGGTTCTGTAAATCTTGCAGGTGACATTTGGTTATTACAACGTGATCCCCATTCCCAGTTTCCCACCTACCAAATAGATCCCGCCGCTTCACGACAGATGTTTAGAGAAAAGGGTTGGAAAACTATCGTTGGTTTTCAAACTCGTAACCCCATCCATCGCGCCCACGAATATATCCAAAAGTGTGCTATGGAAACCGTCGATGGTTTATTCTTGCACCCGTTGGTAGGAGCGACAAAAGAAGATGATATTCCGGCTGATGTGCGGATGCGCTGCTATGAAATTTTGCTGGAACATCACTATCCCCAAGACCGAGTGATTTTAGCAATTAATCCAGCCGCCATGCGTTATGCTGGCCCAAGAGAGGCCATCTTCCATGCCTTAGTCCGGAAAAACTATGGTTGTACTCACTTTATTGTGGGACGGGATCATGCTGGTGTGGGCGATTATTACGGCACTTATGATGCTCAATACATCTTTGAAGAGTTTGAGCCTGGTGAATTGGGGATCGTGCCAATGAAGTTTGAACACGCTTTCTACTGCACACGCAGCAAACAAATGGCTACAACTAAAACTAGCCCCAGCAAGCCAGAAGAACGCGTTCACCT
Organism: Anabaena sp. CCY 0017; assembly: GCF_963920885.1. Classification (NCBI taxonomy): domain Bacteria; kingdom Bacillati; phylum Cyanobacteriota; class Cyanophyceae; order Nostocales; family Nostocaceae; genus Anabaena; species Anabaena sp. CCY 0017. The sequence goes on from NZ_CAWUDG010000007.1 coordinate 18,988, forward strand.
GTCAGGAACTAAAGTCAGAGAAATGCTGCGCCGGGGTGAATTACCACCACCAGAATTTTCCCGTCCAGAAGTGGCCGCAGAATTGGCACGGGCGATGCAAAATCAGTGAACAGTTAACAGTGAACAGTTATCAAGGCATAAGGTGGGGGATTTAGACCGTGAACAGTTATCACGCTGATATAGTCAGGGATTCAACCCAATTATGTCTCTTAACTGATAACTGATAACTGTTAATCAGCGAATCGTATAAACTTTAACTTTACACTACAGACTTCAGCCCTATAAGCTGTTAGCTGACGGGCTGAGGACTGATGGCTAATTATGAAGCGTCGGACTTTTTTACAACGGATTGGTTCCATACTCGCAGTATTGGGTGTGACTGAAGCTCAGTGGTTGGCTTTAAGCGATCGCTATTCTCAAGCTTTAGCACAGCCTAGTCAACGTAAATTAGCATTATTGATTGGCATTAATCAATACCAAAAAAGTCCTGCATTGGGTGGTTGTCTCACCGATGTAGAACTGCAAAAAGAACTGTTAATTCATCGTTTTGGCTTTCTTTCCTCGGATATTCTGACTTTAACTGAAGAAAAAGCTACCAGAAAATCTATTGAAGAGGCTTTTTCGGCACACCTGGGACAGCAAGTTAAAGCTGGTGATGTGGCTGTATTTCACTTTAGTGGCTATGGCACACGCATCAAATCGGGTAGATTTATCGATACGGTGCAGAATGCTTTAGTTCCAGCTAATCCTCAAGATGCACAAAAAGATGAAATAGTCAACTATATATTAGAAGAAACAGTACGGCTATTATTGCGATCGCTCCCCACAGACCGGGTAACAGCTGTATTGGATACGAGCTATAATGCTCCGACCAAAGTCCAGCCCACAGGTTGGCGAATTCGCGTCCGTCCAGAATCAGCAGAAGCACAACTAGCAATTGAGGAACTGGAGTTTTTACAACAACTCCGAACTCAAAACTCCAACCCGAATAATGCAGTGGTGTTGTCTGCCACTTCTGACACTCAACAGTTGGCTAGGGAAATCTTATTTTCTGGGTTTAGTGCGGGGTTATTTACCTACGCCTTGACGCAATATTTGTGGGAAACGACACCAGCAACAACGATTCAATTTAGCCTTTCCCATGTGGGAAGCTATATGCATAAGCTGGGGAGCAATCAGCAGCCAGCATTGTTGACTGACGAGAAAAATCAACCCAAATCCTTAACGGTTGAGAATTTACTCTTGCCCATCCGCAAAGTTGGGGCGGAGGGAGTAATTCGACTTATTGAAGATGATGGTAGAACAGCCCAGCTATTTTTAGCAGGTTTACCGCCACAAGTATTAGAAAACTATGGAGTGAATTCCCGATTTACCCTATTAACAGGAGAGCAGTTAATATTGCGATCGCGCACTGGGTTAACCGCCAAAGCCCAAATCTCTAAAATTAAACCAGAAATCCCTCTACAAGTGGGGCAACTATGCCAAGAAGCTGTGCGGGTATTACCCAGGAGTGTGAATTTAATCGTTGGTTTAGATACGGGATTAGAAAGAATTGAACGCGTAGATGCAACAAGTGCTTTCGCCGCCATTGACCATGTTTCTACTGTCGTCGCCGGAGAACAACCAGCTGATTGTGTATTTGGCAAACTCTTAGAAACTCCCAGTCGCTATGGTTTATTTACTCCTGGAGGCAAACTTATTCCCAATACATCTGGGGAACCTGGGGAAGCTGTGAAATTGGTAGTGCAAAGGTTAATGCCGATATTACCCACTCTGTTAGCAGCAAAGTTATGGCGACTCACAGAAAATGAAGGTTCTTCCCGCTTACCAGTTAAAGCCACTCTGGAGATCATTAATAACTTGTCACCTCGCGTCGTCATGCAACGCGAAACCACACGCACTTTGAGCATAGAACAACTGCAAAGTAAATCACTGCTCACAGCCCTAAGTAATCCTACAGTACCTATTGGTAGTCGAATGCAGTACAGATTGCAGAATCAGAGCGATCGCCCCGTGTATTTAATGCTGCTAGGATTAAAAAATAATATCAATGCGATCGCTTTCTATCCTTGGGAATCTGCCGAAGAATCTACCTTTTTTAACTCCAAACCCCTGTTTCAACAAGTAGTTATTGCCCCAGGTGAAACCCTGTTATTACCAAAAGGTGTGACTGCTTCAGAATGGATGATACCAGGGCCAGCTTATGAATGCGAACACCAAATGATTCTCAGTACCATCCCCTTTAGGGAAACACTAGGATATCTCGAAAAATCCAAGTATCCCATCACCGATCAAAGACCCTTCGGGGCATTATTGAAACCTTTAGAAATTGCCCAAGTGCTGTTGCAAGATTTGCATAATGCCAGTGCAGTCAAATCAGAGGTTAGCAGTATATCCACTGATTCTTATGTATTAGATGTCAAAAATTGGGCTAGTTTCAACTTTGATTTTCAAGTAGCTTGAGGAGTCCTGAGTGCTGAGTGGGTAGGGGCGGGTTTAAGCAGTCAGTCTGTGGTTCGTCGAAATCCTTAGTAAACCCGCCCGCACAGGAATGAAAAGTGGTGAGTGCTGAGTCAAAAGAATCTCAGTAATTGATCACTTGGTAAATGCCCAATCCGGCTGATATCTCCACCTAACATTCCTATAGGTGGGGACTTATCCCGATTCGGTTACAAATACTTCTGCAACAATAACCCCAATTTTTCTTTCGTCGCCGCAGGGGCTTGATCCAACTGAGTTAAAATCGCATATTTCAACGCCGAATGAGCGTCACTCACAGGGGGATTTTCACTCAAACGCCGCACAGTTTCTTGAATCACCTTTTGAGCATTAACTGCGTTGCGCTGCAAATTACCAATGATCATTTCTACCGTTACACTATCATGATCTGGATGCCAGCAATCATAATCTGTTACCAGCGCTAACGTTGCATAGGCTATTTCCGCTTCCCTGGCTAACTTCGCCTCTGGTAAGTTTGTCATTCCAATCACTGTTGCACCCCAACTGCGGTAAAGATGGGATTCCGCCTTTGTGGAAAAAGCGGGGCCTTCCATGCACACATAAGTGCCGCCACGATGCAGACCCACATCTGGTAAATTTAGAGAAGCGATCGCATCTGCTAACACCCCAGCTAAATTTTGACAAATCGGATCACCAAAGGCAATGTGAGCCACAATTCCTTCACCGAAAAACGTCGAAACCCGATTTTTGGTTCTATCAATAAACTGATTTGGGATCACCATATCCAATGGTTTAGCTTCCGCTTTTAAGGAACCCACCGCACTAGCCGAAATTAAATACTCTACACCCACTTGCTTCATCGCATGGATATTGGCGCGAAACGGCAACTCAGAAGGCAATAAAGTATGATTACGACCATGACGAGCTAAGAATGCTACTTTTGTGTCTGCCAGTGTCCCCAAAATCAAAGCATCAGAAGGTGAACCAAAAGGAGTTTCAATTTGTACCTCTTCCACATCCTTCAGGGCTGCCATTTTGTATAGACCACTACCACCAATAATCCCAATACGAGCTAGTACCATGATCTTTAAATTCTTAATTTGTTCCCAAGTCATTCTACCGGAAAGAAGCAGTAGAAAGGGAGATACAGCACTTCCTTCTGCTATGAGGTACACATAGCGGGCAAGATGCCCGCACCACAAGAGTTTTATCATTAATATCTGTACCTCATAACACCGGGAACTGCTGTAGGACAGTAACAATCAGCTATCGGACATCTGCGACTAAAAATGTAGGCACAATTCATGAGTGATTCCTAGACAGGGTTTGAAACCGACAGATTTCAATTAGATCAATGTCTGTTGTGTATTCTTGAGTAAAGCTATGTATGTGGTGAATACTCATTTATCTAGCTCAGTAAAAATCAGAAATTTGAAAGGATTCAGTAGTGCTACTAAGGGAATATTTGCTGAAAAGTTGTATATTAAAACCCAGAAGTTATAAAGTTTTCAAATTTTTTCATAAAGAATATGCAAAGTACCAGTTCTTCCACCCAAACATCCTTAGATAATCTCTTAAAGCACATCTTTACCATTGGCAGAATTACGCGCTACGATCAGCAGCTACTAATGTCCACACTGCTATCTAAAGAAGGCTTTAATGAAGAAGAACGGCAGCAAATCAGCCGAGTATTTGATTCTGTACAAAGAGGATTATTGAAAGTAGTAGATTAGGATTAGTGCTAATTCTGCTCTTATATTTGGGCGGATTTATCGTGGTTTTTTCGATCATTTTTTTCAAAAAATAATCTATTCAGGGAGTAATACTCAATTATGGCAAATTGCAACTCCAGAACACATCACCAAGTATGATCAAACAGTGGCACAGCCATGTCCTCAGATGACAGGTAAAATCCGCATTCAAAAAAAATAAAAGTCAAAATATCGACATTTTCAACTACAGTAAATAATAAATACTAGTTTATAGCGGTTCTCGGTTGAGTGAGATACAATGTCTTGACCACCAATGCCGTCAGCGAAAACCAAGCTGTATAGGTAAGTATCGCCAGAGAAAGATTTAGGTTTCGGAAAGACTCCTGCCCTTGGAAGGAATGTAAGACCAAAAAACTATGGAGTTTTTCAGGCTGTTAACGATGAATTGGGAAGCTCCGACTCCAGGCGCAGGTAAGTCTGAGTAGTTCACTTAGTCTCTTTAATTTGTAGCCCCACAGAAGTGGGATTGAAATTTTGGGGAAAATGGGTGCTGCGATCGCAATCTGCTTTTTCCAGTTTCGCTCCCTGAAGATTAGCTTGACGCAGATCAGCCGAAAACAACAAAGCACCCCGCAGATCAGCATCTTGTAAATTAGTTTGACTAAGATTTGCAAAACTCAGATCACAGCCTCTGAGATTAGCACCATTGAGATTAGCTTCACTCAAATCAGCATAGCTCAGGTCAGAGCCTTTGAGATCCACACCTTGTAAGTCAGCATCACCCAAGTTGGCGCTACTAAAATTGCGTTTCCCTTCTGCATACTTTTCTAAGAGAGTCACAGCAGTATGAATAATCTCTTGAGAGTTTGTTTCAGACATAGAACCACCTCACAGTTTGCCTCATGATTACTGTACACCCATTAATCATAAGACTGCTGATACCCAAATTGGCAGACAATCAATAATTGGGCGATCGCCTATCCTTTTAGCAGTAATTACCACACTATGGCTGCTCATTTTCAGTATCATTTCCATCGTGTAATTGATGTCCAACCTTAATCGCATTCGCACACATCCAATCACTGGGCATAATTGCCGGCCATCCCCTACGAACTGCTTCGGGACAAATGGTATAAATTGTTAGTTGACAGTCAATTAATTCTAAACCCGACTTATCCACCTGTTTCAATGCTTGCTTAAAGATAGAATTATTTTCAAATTCAATTGTCATATTGCATTGGGCGCAAACCATGTGATGATGATGGTGAGGAGAAGCTGTATTGAGTTCGTAGTGTTTATGTACTTCGGCTAACTCCAACTCCCGCAGAATACCCATGCGTGTCATCAGCTTCAGTGTGCGGTAAATTGTAGACAGACTAATGTTTTCTCCACGTTTTACCAGCAAATCGAAGACATCTTCTGCACTCAAGTGTTTACCACGCGTCAGATTCTGAAACACTTGTAGAATTATTTCTCTCTGGGGAGTTAGCCTCCATCCCTTGGCGTTGAGTTCAGATTTTAAGGAATTTGCATTATACATAGCTACAAGCGGTTTTTTTTGATAATGATAATCTCTATCTTAGAGTCTCTTTTTGAATATAACGAATTTATTGAGAATAAGTTATTGAGAATAATATCATATAACTTGCTATGCTGAAGTTATAATTTTTCGGATATTTTTTGGTTAAAATCTATTTATTCAGCATATTCAGCCATTAGCAAGAAGCTATATTATAGAGAATATTTCTAATTAATATTATTGCGATCGCTAGCCAGCATTGTCTTTATTGAAATCCTGCATTTCTAGCTATAGGGATTGCAGACATTTAAAAAACTTTGACGACTACAGATCCTCATCAATGGGTTCAGTTCCAAACTGCACTTGTCGGTACAAATCAGCAATGGCTATTTCTACATCCACTGATTCCAGTTGCAATTTATCATCTAAATTATACTCAGATAACACCCATTGCCCCTGTTGGTTGCGCCGAAATACTTCCACAAATGGTTGAGTTACTTGTACTAAAACATATTCTTGTAAGGTGGGAGATTGACGATATTTGGCAAACTTTTTGCCTCTATCGGCTGCTTCTGTGGAAGGTGATAGCACTTCGATGATTAAGCAGGGAAATTGTATTAATTGTGGATCGCGATCGCGCTGATCGCAAGTCACTACCACATCGGGATAAAAATACTTCTGCCCCTGTTCTACCTGGACTTTCACATCTACAATGTATACTTCACAGGAGCGGTCTGCTAAGGCATCATCTAGAAGTCTAAAGAAATTTCCGGAAACCCGATTATGGTTGCGTGTACCACCACTCATAGCCACAACTTCGCCATCCCAATACTCGTAGCGTTGCTCTTGGGTGGGTTCCCACAGCAGATACTCCTCTGCACTCATTGAAAGATAATCGGGTAAAGCAACCATCGGAGCAATCGGGGAATGATTTACCTTTCTAGGATAGCGAAAATAGGGCGATAAGCTAATCTGCAATGGCTTGTTTTTTCTCTTTAATGGGTCGCCTTCCCCAAGGCTTTAGAACCGATATTCCAATGATGAGAATAAGAAAGATAACTTGAATTAAAGATCCAATCAATACTCCTCTGGTATCAAACCCATAAATTTGATTTTTCAAGGCTTGTAACCCGGATTGTGCGGAGATATCTTCTGCAACATTTCCCCAAGGAAATAGCCAGAATGTACCAAATACCACTAATCCAGTGGTCAAAATCCACTTGACAATCACCCAGTAAAATTTGGTGAATCCATAGTTGGTTGTCCAGCAAAGAAAAGTTGCTGTAATGACTGAACCAATTGCTGAAGGAATCACAATATAGTCATCAAGCAAATTAATCGCTGAGTTAAGGGCATAGAGCGCATCCCCGTTATCTGCGTTCCTGTTCCTTAGTGACAGGAGAAACATACTTAAGACTGTTCCTGTCCAAAGTGCCGCAAAAGTAACGTGGGCTGAAAGTAACCAGTTTTTCTGTTTGATACTCAGTTTCGGCATTTTTCCTCCTAAATTGATGTGCTGAACTGCAAACTTTACACATGAAAGTAATGCTTCCCAAGAAGCCGCTACGAGATCCCTTAGCTTCCTGTCCATAAATAATTTATGTGTTGATAGTTAACATATTAAGTAATTGCCAAAAAAGCAACCTTGAAAGGTTGGAATTTTTTAAAGAAGGTTGTGGACGATTTGCTCCAATGTTTTCAATACAGCTTCTTGTTCTACCTCTGAGATGCCTTCAGTGGCTTTATTAATCGTTTCTGCACCTACAGACGGTAAGATTTTCATCAGCCGTTTTCCTTCTTCGGTGAGCCAAATTCGGACAATACGGCGATCGCCAGAATCACGCTCTCGATAAACCAGGTGACGCTCCTCCATCCGATCCACTACTCCGGTGAGCGTTGCGCCCAATTGCTTAAGCTTGTCAGCGATTCCAGACGTAGAAAGACCATCCTCTTCCCACAAACAGCACAAGACAAGATAGTGAAATGGAGTCAACCCATAGGGTTCTAGCCGCTCTAGGAAATCCCGATACATCAACTGGGATACCAGTTTGACTTTGTAGCCTAAATTGTAAGGCGCTAGGGCATTTTGCCATTGTTGCAGAAAATCAGCATTTGGGGATGAGCTAGGCATTTCAAAACAGGGTGGATTGCTCAATCAGATGGTTAACATATTAACTATTTTATAACGGATGATTAAGCTTTAATTACTAAAAATACGCCCACAGCAATCATTACACATAAAAACCATGCTAATCAAGTGCATCATATAAGGTCACGGGCATTTGTTAACTTGAATTTAATTGTTATGCATAATTTTTACGCTATTCCAAATCTGCTTCAGTCAGTCGAGCATCTTTCAAGATGCTTTTTAAAGTCCCTTTCGGCAAATCACGATTACTATGAACTGGAATAGAAAGGATGACCTCAACACCCGTTTTTGCATAAATGTGATGGCTGCCAGTAATTCGTTTTAACTCCCAGCCATGTCTTTCCACAATCTTGCAAAGTTCCTTACCAGAAACAGCTTTCATAGAGATATCTCAACCAATTGTTTTTCTGGTTCACTCGTCTCTCGCTCACTGGCAACATCTAACCAACCTTGGACAGCATCTTGTAGCATTTCCAGTAAATGTTCGTAGCTGTCTCCCCAAGTATGACAACCTGGGAGAGCCGGTACAGAACCACACCAAATACCATCTTCCTGCCAAATCAAAGCTTTGATTTTCATAACCTATGCTCAAAATATTGTCATGCCTACATTTTAGTAGATTTGACAGGTTTAAAATAGTGAAAACACTTTTTCTATCTACCACAAGTAAACACTAACGCCCTAGTATTTTATCGCGCAGATGCTTGATGCGATGCCTGCGGCGAGCGAAGCTATCGCCAGTTTTGCAGCCTAGCGGTTTCTATTCCAATAACCTTAACCAGCTAACGAATAATCCAGCAATTTGCAAGTAAATGAAGTACACATCTTAAGAGTGTATTATTCGGTTTTAGCTTGAGTTTTAAACTTTAACCTCATCACCAAAAACTACATTTTTCAAGGTAGACGCGGTTGATGTTAAAAAAATTCATTTTTCAACTCTTTATTAAGAACTTTTTGGACAGTTTGACTCAATGCAGATATCTGTTTTGCTTCTATCCTGCTTTTTATCTTTGCCCTAATAGGAATATCAAGCATTACATAAAATAAATATTTACTTGCAATTACCAATTTTCCATTTTTAATCAGGACAAAAATTTTATAAAACGAAAGAACTGCTTCTTTGTATATCATCTGATTATGGTAACTCAGTTTATCCCCATTATCTTTTAAAGGAAAACATTGAATTATATATATAATTCCTAGCATCAGAGATTTATAATACTCCAAGAGAGAATTATTCTTAACTTTTTCATAAAGATAATTAAGGTCTCCTCCTATACCTCGCAACGGTCTATTTTTATGAAGAGCTTGATAGTGATTTGACTTTGCTGTATCAAGCTTGATAATTTTAATTTGTGCTTTTTGAACTCGTCGCGCAAAATCGTGTTCCTCACATACATAGGTTTTGAAATAACGAATATTAGTGTCAAACTTTAAGTGATTTGCCACTATCCGCCTAAGAGAAAAGAGGCTACCAGAGCCAAATGTGAGTTTATTTCTATCATGCGAACCATGACATTGATACACCCCTCCCCAAATAAAGCCAACTTCTGCATATTGCATATATGCTTTAACAATTTCATCTAAACAATCAGGAAAGAGACTAACATCGTCATCGTTGAATACAATAATTTCTCCTTTAGCATTTTCAAGAACTCGATTTCTTGAATAAAGAACTCCCCGATTTTTTTGATTTCGTAAAATATATAAATTTTCAATTTTATCTTTATATTCATAGAGAATTTGCTGAGTTTTATCAGTTGAGCCATCATCAACAATAATGACTTCATAGTTGGGATAAGTAAGCTTTTCTATGGCAGAAAGGCTGTGTGTAGATAAACTTTCAGCCCTGTTATTTGTGCAAATTCCAATTGTGACTAATGGTTTAGCTATGTTCATCCTCTTCACTCAGATAATCTAACGGTAAGTAAGTTGGTGAGAAAAATTCAATGTAGAAATGTAAATTATTTGTAGTACGCTAACGCACCTTGTACCTGGGATTTTTGACGTTGGGTTGTGCTGCGCGACAACACACCCTACATTTTGTTTATCTTTACATAGTTATCAATATAAATATTTATACTTGCCTAATTAAGTAAATATGAGACATATAAACTACTGATAAATTTTCTGGCAACTTTATAGACAATCCTCAAGTATCTTTATTACCAACAGATCAAGCAATATGACTGTTTATTATACGGAACCTTTCTATATATCAAAATAATAAATTTAGATATATAGAAGATTAGAAGGATTTTAGGGTTAAAATCCAAAAAAAAATTTATTGGATATTATGAATATCCAACTATATGTACACAATTATACTGTATACATATCTTATTTGGTGTATATACATTGATAATTTTTCTATAGGAGGGGGAGAATCAGGGCGAACGCATAATGTCAATAAAAGGTTAAGCACTTGCCTAACTTCCAACCATGGAGCAGTTTCAACTTCGCTGCTTCCTGGAACAGGAAAATCTATATCTGTAAGTTCACGATAAACTTCTTCAGGAATAATGGCTTTATTATAGAGTTGAGACAGAAGTTGTAATGCCAAATGAAAACTTTGATTTTCATAACTGATGCTCAAAATATGTTCATGCCTACATTTTAGTAGATTTGACAGGTTTAAAATAGTGAACACACTAACGTCCTAGCATTTTATCTCGCAGGTGTTTGATGCGATCGCGCAATTTTCCCGCCTCTTCAAATTCCAATTTCTTCGCTGCATCTTTCATTTGTGCTTCTAACTTGCCAATCAACCCTGGAATTTCTTCTAAAGGCAGTTCATCTATATGTTCATCGACCACTTTTAAATCAGTCGCATTTAATCGCCGGGAAACATCTAAAAAAGATAAAATTGCATTACTCGATCTCTTGATAATCGGTTGCGGTGTAATGCCATGCGTCCGGTTGTATGCCATCTGAATTCCCCGCCTTCTATCGGTTTCCTCAATGGCTCTAATCATGCTGCCTGTCATATTATCAGCATACATAATTGCTTGTCCCCGAATGTGCCGTGCTGCTCTCCCAATAGTTTGAATTAAAGAACGTTCGGCGCGTAAAAAGCCTTCTTTATCTGCATCCATAATCGCCACTAAGGAAACTTCTGGTAAATCTAAACCTTCCCGTAGCAAGTTCACACCCACCAAAACATCAAATTCACCTGCACGTAAATCTTGCAAAATCTCGATGCGCTCAATAGAATTAATCTCTGAATGCAAATAGCGGACTTTTATACTGTGGTCTTGCAGATATTCAGTCAAATCTTCCGCCATGCGCTTCGTTAATGTGGTAATTAACACTCGCTCTTGACGGTCTACTCTGTCTTTAATTTCCCCTAATAAATCATCAATTTGTCCTTCTGTGGGACGCACGGAAATTTCTGGATCAATTACCCCAGTCGGTCGAATTATTTGATCAGCAATATGACCTTCAGATATTTCTAATTCCCAATTTCCTGGTGTGGCGGAAACAAAAATGCACTGATTCACCTTTTGCCAGAATTCCTCTGCTTGTAACGGTCGGTTATCAGCAGCACTGGGAAGACGAAATCCATGCTCAATTAAAACTTTTTTCCTGGCTTGGTCGCCGTTATACATTCCGCGAATTTGGGGGACAGTAACGTGAGATTCATCGATAACTAATAGCCAATCTTTAGGAAAATAATCAATTAAACACTCTGGTGGTGCGCCGGCTTCTCTTCCTGCTAAGTGGCGAGAATAGTTTTCTACGCCATTACAGAAACCAACTTCGCGCAACATTTCCAAGTCATAGCGTGTGCGTTGGTCTATGCGTTGTGCTTCTAATAATTTTCCCGCTTGTTCTAGTTTTGCTTGTTGCTGCTTTAATTCGGCTGCAATTTCATCACAAGCTATCTCTAAGCGTTCCTGTGGGGTGACAAAGTGACGCGCTGGGTAAACGTTGACAGCTTCTAAACTGCGGAGAATTTCCCCTGTCACTGGGTCAATATAACGAATCGCGTCTATTTCATCGCCAAAGAATTCTACACGAATAATCCGGTCTTCGTAGGCGGGACCGATTTCTAAGACATCACCCCGGACGCGAAAACGTCCCCGACCCATTTCTATGTCGTTGCGGCTATACTGCACTGATGCCAAATCTCGTAAAATTTGACGTTGGTTGACTTCCATCCCGATCTGGAAAGGAATGGCGGCTTTGAGATATTCTGAGGGAATCCCCAAACCGTAGATGCAGCTAATGGAAGCAACTACAATTACATCACGACGTTCAAACAGCGATCGCGTCGCTGAATGCCGTAACATATCTATTTCATCATTAATCGAAGATGTTTTTTCAATATAAGTATCGCTCACCGGAATATAGGCTTCTGGCTGATAGTAATCGTAATAGCTGACAAAATACTCAACTGCGTTATGAGGGAAGAATTCTCGCAATTCGTTACAAAGTTGGGCTGCCAAAGTTTTATTATGGGCTAGTACCAAAGTCGGTCTACCCACTTTTTCAATGACTGCGGCTATGGAAAATGTTTTACCGGTTCCCGTCGCGCCGAGTAAAGTTTGGTAACGATTGCCAGATTGGATACTGCTGGTTAGTTGTGCGATCGCCTGTGGTTGGTCGCCTGTGGGAATAAAGGGAGCTTGAAGACAAAATCCTGTCATACAGTTCTTTTCAATCTGTTGAAAATACCATATCTCATGGTAACGATACTGTTGCGCCCCTGCTGAAGTTAGGTAATCAAACTAATAAATAGCAATATTATTTTACAAAATTTTACAATTTAAATTTACTTATGTATCAGTTTTAAAGATACTTATATATTTACACGCTTTTTTCAGGTTACACTCTTTATGCGTGGAAAAAAAATTAATTTTTCCTTCATTATTGTAAAATTCAGTTAATAAACCAGAGGTATCGGTTTATGAGTATCAGCAGTACTGGCGAAGAAATCGATCCTCAAGAACAGGATACCAAGCTAAAGGGAGAAAATACAGTGGAAGTTGAAAATAAGCAGGATAATAGTTTGAATACAGATAAAACCGAAAAAAGCTCTGATCTCCCAGTGAAGAAAGACGAAGGGAAGCTAGCCGTTGCAGGAGTTCGTCCCATAGGTAGCAGTGGTCTACAAATTGCTGGGACAGTTCAAATTTCTGGAATTCGCCCTATTGGTATCAGTACTTTGGTAGTAGCGGATACCGTTAATATTATGGGAATTCGCCCCATCGGTGGTCATACATTTGACATTGTTGACACGATGAACTTATCTGGTATTCGTCCCATTGGTTCCAGTACACTAGCAATTTCTGATAGCTATTCCTCCTTCGGGAACCGTCCCACAGCACCCAATGATGTTGATGAGTCAGAAGTTCTGATGGGTTTTCTCGATTAATCTCTCAAAATACTATAGCTACCATTACCCGGTTTGATAACATGACCGGGTTTTTTATGAAATAAAATATTCAACTTACTTTGATAATCACTCTTTTTATATAGATAACTAATGTACCTTATGGCGGAAGAGAATCATGAAAAATTTAACTACAGTATAAGGGTAAGAAAAAACAGTTTTTAAAGCTAAATCATAGTTTTGAAGCTAATTGTTGATCTAATTAGGAGTGCAAAATGAGCATAGAAGATCGCGCCAAAGCTACTGGCAAAAACATTGAAGGTAAAGCTCAAGAAGCACTGGGCAATGTTACTGGAGATCCAGAAGATAAAGCCAAAGGTAAAGCCAAACAAGCCGAAAGTGAAGTGCGTCACGGAATAGAAGACGCGAAAGATAATGTCAAAGAAAAACTAAATTAGATATTGTATTTTTTGGCAAATATCTAGCGATATTACCGGGTTAAATCTGATTCTGCCAAGATGAAAATAGTGGAAAAATCTTGGCTAAATCATTTTTCTTGGTGATTAAAGAGAATTTAGAAGTTATTAATCTTTACTTTGCTTTTTTGCTGGCGCATAGAATGTAGTAGTAATGAGTTTTTTGTAATTCAGCGACCAAATATTTTTTTATAGTTATATCTACACCAAACCCCGTTAATCAATTAAGTGTTTTTTTGGTTCATTTGAATCAAATTTCATAGTTGCTAACTATTTTACTACGAGAGGTAAAACATGAATCTGCTTGAGCAGGGCCGCAAGATTGCGATGGCTTTCATATTGGTTTTAGTGTTAACAATCACTACCGCTTGTGGTGGTGGTACTGTAACCGAAGTTGATCGCACTGCTACCCCACCCATTGGACGTGATGTCACTTATGCACAGCTAGAGCGAGGTAATACCCCATCCGGGCAAAATTTTGGTGACTGGGTTGTACAAACATCTGGCGGACTAATTAAGGATGCTTATGTCCGCGATAACAATAAGTTAGGTGTGGTCATTTCTCCTGAAGTTAGCCCTAAAGATGTGCGACCTCTAGCAAAATCTTTAGTTCAAGGTTTTGAGAAAAACTTTCCAGGACAAAATTTAAGCGTTTTGGTATATGGGCCAGACAAACAGTTAATTTTAACTACTCAGTATGACAGGGCGACTAATCAAATTCAGTATAGCTAATTTGATCAGACTCAACCTTTCAGGTGATGGAAAAAAAAGGAGTTAAGTAAAGTGACAAGTAGCGAAGAGTATAGACGGCAAATCATGAGAGATTTGTCTGAGGGTAATGTAGAATCTCTCGATGATGTTTCCTACGACAACTTCGATGATTTTGCCCAGAGGACAACACCTGATCAACGTCGTCAATTATTTGGTAAGTCTGCAACTCCTGAACGGATACCTGCTAGCCAAATGGAGCCAGAATTACAAAAAGCGATCGCACAAATCAAACCCAATGAACGGGATGATGTCGCCAGGGCTTTTTTCAAAGAATTTAAATCTAGAAATTTAGACGACAAACGCTTAGAACAGCAATTAAATCTTTCGACTCGCAATCCTAACCGCATGAGTGCTGATGATGTGAGTAAACTTGCATCTTTTGCTTATCACAACCACCCTGATATCTTCCGTGAGGTATTAGCGGAACAACCGGCAATTATGAAGTTTCTCAGCAATCCGGTTGTCGCTGGGCTAATTGGGATTGCGGCGGCTAAGTGGTTAGGTAGTCGCAAGTAAGTGGGAAACTTGGGTTACGCTGCGCTTTAGCGCAGCCATGCCCCCTAGGCTATACCCACCTACAATTTTTGGGTAATTTATTTTTTGGTGTTCCCTAATGAGTATGTCCTAAGTTGAAAAAACCTATTCAAGTATATACACTTGTAGTCAAAATTCTACAGGTGTTTTAATGTTTCATCTCGAATTTGCTCAAAAAATTGGTGTCTGTGTTAAAACCTGGCAAAGGTGGGATGTGGGAAATTCCCGACAATCGACAATACGGATAGAGTTCTGCTGATTCCAATGATAGAAACTGGTTATCCTGCAATCTAGTTGAATCTGATATTATGAAATTATTAAGCAATTCTTAACAGTTTTCAGAATTAAGGAGTTAGATCATGAAATTAACTGCCACAAGATTCTTATTTGTCGGTGTTGTCATTCTGGCATCTGTACCAGCAATTGCTCAAAATCAAGGTAATTCCTTTTCTGGTAGAGTTCAGCGAGTTTGGGAAGATGGATTTCGCTTAAACACCAGTGGTCGTTCCATCGCAGTTGATACTTATGATATCTGTGGAGATAATACTACCCGTTATATATCTGCTGGTGATCAAGTAACCATAACCGGTGAATTTGAGGTAGGCGAATTTGATGCCTTCTCTGTTACTAAAGCTAATGGTAAAAGTGTTTGCCAGTAGTTCAAATTACTAATTTTGGATAAAATAATAGAACCTCCCCAATTAAATTGGGAAGGTTTTAAACCTACTTATTTAGCTAGCGAAATAGTTATACCTTTGCGAATTCTTGTGCAGGACGCTTACTGTTACGAATAGATGACACAGCTTCAGCGTAATCTGGGGCTTTAAATACAGCTGAACCAGCCACGATTGCATTAGCACCAGCTTCTAAAACTTGCCAAGTATTATTAGCTTTAAGTCCCCCATCAACTTCAATCCAGGGGTCTAAACCACGTTCATCACACATTTGGCGCAATTGGCGAATTTTTGGCAATACACCGGGAATAAAGCTTTGACCGCCAAAACCGGGGTTAACACTCATAATTAGGATTAAATCACACAGTTCTAAAACGTGTTCAATTAGCACTAAAGGAGTACCGGGGTTAAGCACAACGCCAGCTTGCTTTCCTAGTTCCTTGATTTGTCCTAATGTCCGATGCAGGTGGGGTGAAGCATTATGCTCGCAATGTACGGAAATAATATCAGCACCCGCCTTAGCAAAATCTTCAACATACTTCTCTGGTTCCACAATCATCAAGTGGACATCCAGTGGTTTGGTTGTCACTGGGCGAATCGCCTCCACAACCAGAGGACCGATTGTAATGTTAGGTACGAAACGACCATCCATTACATCAACATGAATCCAATCGGCTCCAGCAGCATCTACAGCCCGAATTTCGTCGCCCAGACGACTAAAATCGGCCGATAAGATAGATGGAGAGATCACAATGGGCTTTTGAGATGGTTTTTGGGTCATGGTTAGTGGGTTTTACAGCGTTCTCTTCTGTAGGCATTGTAACAAAATATTGACCAAATGCTGATAAGTTTGATCCCGTCCTGTTTAGGCTGCAAAAGAAATACTCCTGAACAGGGAAGCAAAAAAAATTATCTTGATAAAGAATAATTAATAACAACTCATTACTAACAACTCAACAATGGGCAAAAAACTCAGCTGGATAGTTTGGGGGTTGAGTGCTTCTTGTTTAAGTGCGCCTGTTTTGGCTTCAGCTTTACAAACTCCTTTAGGCACTAATGGTATTGATGCTTTGAGATTACACCAACCTCCTTATAATTTATTGGGTCGCAAAATTGCTATTGGTCAGGTGGAAATCGGTCGTCCGGGAATGTATGGCTGGGATAAAGCCGTATCTCGAAATCGTGCTATATCGTTAGCGGGTGTGTTTATGCGCGATGGGCCAGCTAAATCTAATACTGGTGTGGACTCTCACGCCTACAATGTTGCTGGCGTTATGGTTAGTCGAGACAAAGCTTTACCAGGAGTCGCCCCCAAGGCGCGATTGTATTCATCTGCGGTGGGTTCTACAAAAAGTATGGGACAGCCAGAGGAGTGTTTGACGGCACAACACATAGCTTTACAAAATGGTAATGATGTCCGTGCGATTAATTTCAGCTTTGGCGAACCTCTGAGCCGTGATCCGCGTCCTGATGCCGTTTTAGATGGTAATGCTTTACTAACTTTATGTCTTGACTGGTCTAGTCGCGTTCATAATGTTTTGTATGCGATCGCTGGAAACCAAGGCAAAGGTGGTATTCCTATTCCTACAGATAATTATAACGGACTCAACGTTGCTTTTTCATCCCCCAGAGGAGGTATTTTTAATAAAGTTGACGTTTCCAATTTGGCGGCTAGTAACCAGGGTGCTACGGCTCGGTTGGCTGGTAAGGAGTTTAATATTGATGGTCGTCGTTCTATTGGTTTGGTTGCACCAGGAAGTAATATTCCCATGCTGAATCCAGATGGTAAGTTGAATAAGGTAACAGGGACAAGTTTTGCAGCTCCTCAAGTTACGGCGACTGTGGCTTTGTTGCAAGAGTTTGGGGATCTACAACTACAGAATCAACAACGCAATTGGAGTGTTGATGCTCGCCGTCATCAAGTGATGAAGGCTGTATTGTTGAATTCCGCCGACAAGCTGCAAGATAGTGGTGATGGTTTGCGCCTGGGAATGACTCGCACGCTGATTGATAAACAAAATCAAAACTGGTTGAAATCTGATGCTTATCAAGACCCCCAAATTCCTTTGGATGCTCAAATGGGAACGGGTCATTTAAATACGTTTCGGGCTTATCAGCAATTTAGCGCTGGTCAATGGCGACCATCCAGTACACTCCCGGCTGTTGGTTGGGATTATGGCACTGTGGCTGTGGGATCTACTGTGGATTATGCCTTAGCTAAACCCTTAGAAAAAGACAGTTTTGTGAATATTACTCTGAGTTGGAATCGCTTAGTCGAGTTAAATGATACAAATAAAAACCAGAAATATGATGTGGGTGAAACTTTTAGCGATCGCGGTTTGAATAACCTTGACCTATACTTAATCAAGGCAGATGCTCAAAATTCAGATGCTGGCGTTGCTTGCTCCTCAGTCAGTGGAATTGACAGTGTAGAGCATATTTTCTGCCCCGTTCCGGCTACTGGTAATTATAAAATCCGTGTCCAGTTTCGCCAAAAAGTCAACGAAGCTACTCAATCCTATGGTTTAGCTTGGTGGAGTGTTGCCAAATCTGCTTCAGATTAAAACGGGAATAATCTCAGTAGCGGACTGACAAAGCTAACTTTGGACACTATGGTGGGATTCTAGCCAGCCCAGAACTGGAAAAATTACCATGTACTATTTTATTCCCGTCATACTACATTGGCTACTGAGTAAGGTTTGGGATGATGAGATCATTTGTGTCCACATGGTCTCTCGGTCACAAAGAGAGTAGAGTTTTAATGGCTACTAAGCACAGTGCATTATTTATAACTAAGGTCAGTTCATAAACTGTCACGAAGAAAATGTTCGATTTTATCCTAGAAGAGCTACTATTGATATAGTGCAAGGAGTGCTACCACTTCACACGATGTTTGTTACAAGTAATTCTGGCAATGCTTATCGTCAAGAAATCTTGCCGTTTTCCAATGTGGCATCAAACAAGTGAACTGGTATATGCTTTTACAAAAAAGTACTTGAGTAATCCAAATTCTCAAGTGCTTTTTTGTGTATAAAAACTCTCATAAAAACATTTGTTATTGTTTGTAGGTTGCTTTGATATCCAGTGTTTCAACGCAAACCAAGTATTGCGAAAAAACCCATTTAAGGTCAAATATCATTCCAACGTCAGCGAACTAATATATTTAAACTAACTTAAAAAACATGGGTGGCAAATTAATTGTATTTGAAGGGGTGGAAGGCTGCGGAAAAACTAGCCAGATGCAGCTTTGTTGTGAATGGTTGCAAAATTTAGGTGTCTCCGTGGTGATGACGCGTGAACCAGGAGGAACAGAGTTAGGCTTACATTTACGCCGTCTGTTACTAGATAAGGTCGAAAATGAACCAATTGCTGAGGTGACAGAATTATTATTGTATGCTGCTGACCGGGCGCACCACGTGGAACAAGAACTGAAACCCAATTTAGCAGCCGGAAAATATATATTGTGCGATCGCTATACTGATTCTACCACTGCCTACCAAGGTTATGGTCGGGGTTTGAACATGAGCTTAATTAATCAACTCAACCATATTGCCACATCTGGGTTAGAAAGCGACTTAACTATTTGGTTAGATGTGGATGTCGAAGTGGGACTAGCTAGGAAACAAGGCGATAAGTTTGATCGTATTGAGCAAGAGACAATGGAATTTCATCGGCGTGTGCAGCAAGGATATGCAGAGTTAGCCGCATCTTATCCATCTAGAATTATACAAGTTGATGGTAGTTTAACTCCAGCAGCAGTGCAAGAAATAATTCAGGGCATTTTGCGGGAAAAGTTGGAATTATGAAATTTACAGGAATATTTGGTCAATTAAACAAATATTTTTGGTTTCACGCAAAGGCGCATCAGCGAAGCGTTCGCGTAGCGTGCCGTAGGCTCTAGCACGAAGTGCGTTAGACGCAAAGGAAGAAATACTCAAAATAAGAGTATGGTTTTATTAACAGCGCTGTAATTGTGTTAGGAGGACGACAATTTCATCCATTGATTGGCGGACAACGCTGGCGGGTTGTTCAGAATGATTGACAATTATACTAAAAGCTAAGGGCTGATAATTGGGTGCATTCACATATCCTGAGAGGGAAACTACACCTGTCATCGTACCTGTTTTTGCTTGGACAATTCCTACAGCCGGGGTATCACGCAAGCGATTTCTTAATGTTCCGCTAACACCCGCAACAGGTAGAGAAGCCCGAAAAATTTCTGCTTGTGGTGATTTTACCATAGCCTGTAAAGTTTGCACCAAAGCTTGGGGACTAATTAAGTTTTTGCGAGATAATCCAGAACCATCTACTAATATGTAGCCTGTGGGATCTACTCCTAATTTAGTTAAACTAGATTTGACAACTTCTAAACCTGCATCAGCCGTAGTTTGATTAGTTTTTATGGGTTGTTTAATCGCTAAAGCCCTTAATAAAGCTTCAGCATACAAATTATTACTATTAATATTGGTCTCTTTTAACAACTCAGATAAAGGTGGTGATTCAATTACTGCTAGTTCTGTTTCATTTTTTCCACTAGTACCGTATGACATCTGACTCACAGTAATTCCTGATTTCACCAAAGTCTGGCGGAAGTGACGCAAGAAATTTTGAACTGGGTCAAAAACAGCGATCGCCCTCATAGTAGAATTAGAATCTACAGCCATCTGTCCTTGAATTCGCAACACAGGCCCTTTTAAACCCCGGCTAACTGCAACAAAACCCGATTCATTTTTTTGAGTAGTTACAGAATTATTTTCCACTAGCCACTGATATGCTTCAACGGGTTCATTCCATTTGAGTTGTAATGGTTTTCCTATAGTTTGGGGCGAAACTGTAAATAGAGAAGCATTTTCATTGACAATTAAACTGTTAACTGGTGCGCCATAATAAGCGGCTAAGTCTTCCCATTCCCAACTGGGATGAACAATTTCTCCTTGAAAATAACTATCATCGGCAATCAATTGGTTAACTTGAGTAATACCTTGCTGGCGTAACTGCTGGGCTAATTCTTGTAGTTGCGGAACCTTTAAACTGGGGTCTCCCCTACCGACTACGCGCAAAATACCATCACTATCTTGATAAACAGAAGTACGAATGCGAAAATCTGCACCCAATTGTTGTAAAGCTGCGGCTGTTGTTAGTAATTTGGTATTAGAAGCTGGATTAAAATATTTTTCAGCATCGCGACTATAAAGAGTTTGTTCATCAGCCATATTTTTGACTAAAATCCCCCAACGCACCCGACTAAATTCCGGGCTGTTTGTGATGGTGTCCACTGCTGATTTTAATTGGGCGGGACAAATTGTTTTTGTGGTGCTTGTCGGTGTAACAGGTATTTGTGCTTTGGCTGTTTGTTGGGTGACAGCGATTTGAGTGCTTAGAAACAGCGACAGTAAGCCAATAGTGATTTTTTTAGACATTAATATAATTCGTAGTTCGTAATTCGTAGTTCGTAATTCGTAATTTTTTTCTATGACAAAAAATGAGAATATTTGTTCCTATGCTGATATCTTTATAAATAGATCCCCGACTTCTTGAAGAAGTCGGGGATCTGAACCTATGCAAAGTTATTTCTGGAAAATTCCCTATAACTTAGTGCCACACTCAGAACAAAAGTTGTGTGTAGGAGGGTTGGTTGTACCGCAATGGCTGCAAGAAACTGGTTCAACTACGACTTTTGGTGGCTGTATGGGTAAACCAATCATTTGAGCGTTGCTTTTACCTGGGGCTACCATTGGGTAACAGTTTTCGTCTCTGGTGACTCGGACATCCATGACAACGGGTCCATTGTGTGCTAGCATTTCGGCGATCGCACCTTGTAATTCCTCACGAGTCCGAACTACCATGCCCTTAATGCCATAAGCTTTAGTCAAATGCTCAATGTCTGGCATCCCTACTTCCATATTTGAGGATGAATAACGCTCACCATAGAAGGCTTGTTGCCATTGGCGCACCATTCCCTGCCAGCCGTTATTCATAATTACGGTCTTGACATTAATACCATACTGTGCTAGGGTTCCCAATTCTTGCAAGCACATTTGGAAACTAGCATCACCACTGATACAGATAACTTCTTCATCAGGGAAAGCTACTTTTGCACCCATAGCCGCCGGGACACCAAAACCCATCGTTCCTAAACCAGCACTAGAAATCCAGCGTCTGGGTCCATTCTTCAGGAATTGCGCTGCCCACATTTGATGTTGACCTACATCTGTGGTGTAAAAAGCGTGGGGGGCTTGGCGACCAACTTCCACAATTACCTCTTGAGGTGAAATGCTGTCAGCATAGTGAGGCACTTCTAGGGGGTAGTTTTGCCGCCAACGGTTAATTAAATGCAACCACTCTTGATTTTTGTGTGGGATGTTCTTAATTCCTGTTTCCTGACAGCGACGCAACAAGTCAACTAAAACATGACGGACATCGCCCACAATTGGAACTTCAGGAACTCGGTTTTTACCAACTTCTGCGGGGTCAATGTCGATGTGAATTACTTTGGCATGAGAAGCGAATTCATCTAATTTACCAGTAACGCGATCGTCAAATCTCGCCCCAACGCAGATTAATAAATCGCAATCTGTCACCGCAAAGTTAGCGTAAGCAGTACCGTGCATCCCCAACATTCCCACAGACAGGGGATGATGTTCATCGAATGCACCGATACCCATTAAGGTTGTGGTGACGGGAATATTAAATAATTCCGCTAGTTCTTTAACTTCTGCGTGGGCGTTAGATGCGATCGCTCCACCACCAACATACAATAAAGGACGGCTACTGTTACGAATTAACTTCATTGCGGCGTTGATTTGCCGAGGGTTTCCCTTAACAGTGGGACGATAACCCCTTAATTTCACAGTTCCCGGTGCAACCGGTACATAGTCACATTCTTCTAAAGCCACATCTTTAGGCACATCAATCAAAACTGGCCCTGGTCGTCCAGTACTGGCGATGTGGAAAGCTTCAGCCACAATACGCGCCATGTCTTTGGGGTCGCGCACTACATAGGAGTGTTTGACTACTGGTAGGGTAATTCCGTAAATATCGGTTTCTTGAAACGCATCCGTACCAATCGATGCCCGTGGCACTTGTCCTGTCACCACAATCATGGGGATTGAGTCCATGTAGGCTGTAGCGATGCCTGTGACTAAATTTGTTGCCCCAGGGCCAGAAGTACCAAAGCATACTCCTACTTTGCCAGTGGCACGGGCATAGCCATCGGCAGCGTGAGCAGCGCCTTGTTCGTGCCGGACTAAAATGTGTTTAATGGCACCAGTTGCTTCTACTTTGTATAGGTCATCGTAAATTGGCAGGATTGCCCCACCAGGATAACCAAAAATATATTCAACTTCATGGCGGACAAGACTGTCAAGCAAGGCAAAACCACCAGTTTCACGCTTGGGCGCGACGACTGGCGATTGAGTCACACCAGACTGATTGTGATTTTCTATTTGTGGGGGATTAGTTAAGGATGGCAAGCGCACGGTCACGGTCAAACCTCAGACGATAGCTAAGTTAACGCGTCAATTCTGTATTTAGTATTCCATTTTAATGGAAAAATTGAATTTAATTCTGCTATTTAAATATAAAGTTTGACATAAACGAAGAATTGCTGTGATTTCGCAATGCAATTGCCTAAGAAAACCAACTTACAGCACTTTTCATGTATTTGAAGCACATCTGTTGTAGGGGCGCAAGGAGTTGCGCCCCTACCGCGTGGTCTATTTGCCTGAAAATAGCTGTAATCCAATCATAGCTAATTATCATCCATGTCTTTCGATAATCTCTGCAAACTGCTATCAGAAAAACATCCAGAAACATTCGCCAGTTGGGTATTAGGAACACCGCAAACAGGTGTCACCGTCCTGAAAACCGAATTGAGTATTGAACCCATCCGCGCCGATTACGTCACCTTTTTACAACTAGAAGGCAGGATTTTACACTTAGAATTTCAAACCAAACTGGAATCCACACCGCCCCTACCTTTGCGAATGTTAGATTATTGGGTGCGGTTGTATCGGTTGTATCGCTTACCGATCACACAAGTGGTAGTATTATTGCTGCCACCCAAAGATGAGATTGAAATTGCTACAGCCTTTACGGTGGAAAACACCCGTCACGAATATCGGGTAATTAAGATGTGGGAAGAAAACCCCGAACCGTTTCTTCAAGACTCAGCCTTGTTACCTCTAGCATCGTTAACAGCCACTAATCAACCCCCAGTCTTGCTAGAACAAATTGTGCAGCGAGTCAACCAAGTCCAGACAACACAACGACCGGAAATTTCCGCTTACACCCAAATCTTAGCGGGGTTAAAATTTAAAAAGGATTTGATTAGAAGATTATTTCGGGAGGGTATGATGCGCGAGTCAGTAATTTACCAAGAAATTCTCGAAGAAGGCGAACAACGAGGGCGACAAGAAGGACGACAAGAAGGGGAACGCAATCTGGTTTTGCGTCAACTAACTCGCAAGTTAGGAGAATTACCCCCAGGGATGCGTGAACAATTGGAAATTCTATCGTTGGAACAATTGGAAAATCTGGGTGAGGCTTTATTGGACTTTAACACTTTGTTGGATTTGGAGGCATGGTTAGCCAATAAGTAAAAACTTAACCCCAAGCAAACTAGGGATTCTTGGGGTTCACTCAGTTATTATCCAGAAAGTTATCGTATAAAGTACGACAAAAAAATCCCAAGGCATATCTTATATTGCCTATCCTCCCATCTATTGCTAAATTATTGCAATAATTATAATTATTTGTTAGATTACTTTTGTATAAATCTATTACCTCCGACATCAGGCTGGCTTGTGGGAAATTTATTCTCCTGCGCCTTTTTCTGATTCGACAAATTTCCACAAATTCCACTAGCTATTGATTTTACTGTCAATAACTAGATTTGATAAATTTCAAATTTAGCAACGCTGATAATTAAATAAAATATGAGTGATTGCCCTTGCTGTAACGGAAAACTACTGCAACATATCGGTAGTAGTAGAATTTACTGGTTTTGTCCCGATTGCCGCCAGGAAATGCCAAATATGAGTTCCGTCGTTCATAGTAATTGTCTATCATCTGCCAGACAGTCAGCGAAAATAGCAGAAAAACCGCTCTAATGCTTGCAGTCACAATACTCGCATCATTAAGCACCCATAAAATATGAGATAATTTCTCAAGAAAGTTGAGAAATATTGTATTAACGAACATGACCAAAATTTATACAGATGCGGACTGGGATGAACTATGGGACGAGGGTTTACAAGCGGGAGAGATTACCCGCCATTCTAATGATGTGGAAATTGTAGAAAACTGGCAGCATCCACTCAGAAAAGGTTTAGTTAGTAACATTCCACTTTCTCAGGGACTCCGTACAGATATCTCAAATTTTGAGTATCCAGAAATTTATGATCATGATTATTATGGTAATGAAGATTACCCCATGACTCTGGTTTTTCGGAGTACAGGAGTTCTCAAAGAGCAAATATTTGGTATAAATGAAGATGCTTGCGAACACCCCGGAGAAAGCTATCTATTCTACTATCCCGCAGGGACGCGAGAAATTGAAACCAGAATGCCGGGACGCAATATAAGTGTCAGAATCCGTTTAGAACCGCATCTGGTGAGATTATTAAGTAAAGGTCAGGAAGAATATTTACCTTGTTTACTTAAACCCTGCTTAGAAACTGATGCACCGCCTCCATTTTATCAATCACTGGGTAAAATGACTCCGGCAATGCACATAGCACTGCATCAACTGCTTAACTGTCCCGTGCAAGGAATGATGCGCCGGACTTATATCGAAGCTAAAACTCTAGAATTAATCACTTTACAATTTGCTCAAATGTTGCAGGATTGTACACCCCAAAGGCAGTTGATTAATTTTAAAGGTGATGATTATGAGCGGATTTATCAAGCAAGAGATATTCTGATAAAAAGTATTTCTAACCCTCCATCACTGATCAATTTAGCTCGGCAAGTAGGATTAAATGATTTTAAATTAAAACAAGGATTTCGGCAGATTTTTGGGGCTACAGTATTTGGATATTTACATAATTATCGCTTAGAACAAGCACGGCAATTATTAGAAAACGGTGAGATAAAAGTGGGTGATGTGATGCACAAAGTAGGATGGCGCGATCGCAAGCATTTTGCCGCAGCTTTCCGAAAAAAGTTTGGACTTAACCCTCGTGACTTCAAAATCAGGGTTTCTTGACACTTTTACAGACCAGACTGAAATTGAGAAAATCCCTCTAGCCTGCAAAAAAAATCCGTTGAGCCTGCAATTCAACTTTAATAATTACTCTCAAAACATATATTCTTCTTGATAGAAGTTCTTATCTGAACTAAGTAAAAGCGGTTTCCGGCTCTAGTCTAGGGGTTTTTTGCAGTGAATCAATTATCAGGTGTGGAAAAGCAGGTACAATTACTGTTAAATTTATGGTTAGTAGGGCTAGTAACGACTATTCAACCTGCACGGGCAGAAGATAAAATCGCTATAGTTCCAAGTCTAAATGAATCAGAACAACCTACAACTATTGCCAGAAATAGGCTATCTCAAACACCTCAAGCTCCGATTATTGTGAATGAGGTGCAGATTAATTCCACCGAGCAAGGTGTGGAAGTGATTTTACAGACAACTCAAGGGGAACAACTGCAAATTACAAATCGCAATACTGAGAATAGTTTTATTGCAGATATTCCCAATGCTCAACTGCGTTTACCTAGTGGGGATGAGTTCACATTCAATTCCCCTAACCCAGTTGCGGGGATTACGGAAATCGTAGTTACTAATTTTGATGCTAATACTATTCGGGTGACAGTGGCGGGTGAGGCGAGTTTACCTGTTGTGCAGTTGTTTGACAGTCCAGAAGAAGGTCTAATTTTTTCGATAGCAGGTGCTATGGCTTCCACACCGTCACCACAGCCTGAACCAGAGGAACCTGAGAGTGAAATTCAAGCAGAACAACCGTTACCTGAAGATAATCAACTGATTGAATTAGTAGTGACAGGTCAGCAAGATGGGTATCGTGTCAGAGAAGGTTCAACAGCGACAAAGACAGATACACCTCTACGGGATATTCCCGCTAATATACAAGTGATTCCGCGTCAAGTGATTGAAGACCAAGGAGCAGTTCGCTTGGATGAAGCGCTGCGTAACGTCGGTGGTGTCAACTTCTCCAGTTCTTTTGGTAATCGCGGACAAGATTTTAGAATCCGGGGGTTTGGTGCTACAAATTACAGAAATGGGTTGAGAGAAGATACTGGGGGTGGCGCTTCTTTTAACAATCGGACTGCTCAAGAAACGGCGGATGTAGAACGGATTGAAGTTCTCAAAGGGCCAGCTTCTGTTTTGTTTGGACAAGGTGAACCGGGAGGTATCATCAACCTAGTTTCTAAAAAACCACTGACTACGCCTTACTACAATATCGGCTTCACGGCAGGAAGTTTTGACTTCTATCGCTCAACATTGGATTTTTCCGGGCCTTTGACTGAGGATGGTTCACTCGCTTATCGCCTGAATATTGCTTATGAAAGTGCAGGTAGTTTTCGAGATTTTACCGATTCCAGGCGTTACTTCATAGCTCCTTCTTTGGCGTGGACAATTAGCCCCAATACAAAGCTGACTCTAGAAGCATCTTATCTTCAAGATAGACGGACATTTGATCGAGGTTTGCTTGTACTCAATGGTGCAGATCGCCCGGCGGATTTGCCCTTGAGTAGAGCTTTGTTTGACCCTAATTTCTCTCAGGCTAATTATGATGAAACACGAGCTTATGTGTACCTTGATCACAATTTTTCTGATGATGTGTCTTTGCGTAGTGCATTCCGCTACACGACGAGCTTTGAATCTGACCGCGAAGGATCATCAAGTGGCAGTTTGCGAAACGATAACCGCACTTTAGATATTGAAGCTTACTTTGGCGATCAATTTTTTGAGACGTATACTTTCCAAAACGATTTAGTTTGGGAGTTTGACACAGGAGCGATCGCTCACAAGCTTTTGTTAGGGTTTGAAGTCAGAAACTCCTTTGCGCGTTATGGTTCTCAAGCCCCGGCGGGACAGCAAGCCTTAACTGGAGGATTGCTCGATATCTTTGAACCAGATTACAATGCCATTACTTATACCGGGGGTTATGATTTCTTCTTTGAAGGCGATCGCAAAGAGGAAAAACTCTTTGGTATCTACTTACAAGACCAAATTACTTTATTGGATAACCTCAAACTGGTGATTGGCGGTAGGTTTGATAGTGTTACCTCCAAGCAGCGTTTTGGAGACTTTCGTGAAGATATAGATGATAGTGCATTTTCTCCCCGTTTTGGTCTGGTTTATCAACCTAGCGAAACTCTATCGCTCTATGCCAACTACTCCCGTTCTTTTGTTCCAGTAGGAGGTCAGAATGCCACAAACACTCCTTTTGAGCCAACCAGGGGAACCCAGTATGAAATTGGCGCTAAAGCTGATTTCCTAGATGGTCGTCTTTCTGCGACTATAGGTGCATACGATATCACCAAAAGTAATATTACGACTGCTGACCCTGACAACCGTAATTTTTCCATTCAAGTTGGCGAACAAAGAGCTAGGGGTATTGATATAGATGTAGCTGGCGAAATTTTACCTGGTTGGAATATTATTGCTTCCTATGCACTCATTGATGCCACCATTACTCAAGACAACCGCTTTGAGGTTGGTAATCGCCTGAATAATATTCCTCAGAATGCAGCTAGTTTGTGGACGACATATACCATGCAATCTGGAAACTTCAGAGGAGTAGGTTTTGGTGCAGGAGCCTTTTTTGTAGGTGAACGAACGGGAGATTTAGACAACAGTTTTACACTACCAGGATATACTCGTTTTGATGCCGCAGTTTATTACAATCGTGATAATTTCCGGGCAGCATTAAACTTCAAGAATTTGTTTGGTACAGAGTATTTTGCAGGTTCACAAAATCGGCGTGCTGTCGTTCCTGGCGCACCTTTTGAGGTACTAGGGACTGTTTCTTGGCAATTTTAGCGATGTGTTAGAGATGATAAACCATTCCCAGGTAGTCCATGAAGATCCCATTGGTACTGGTGTACATAGACAATGCTTTGTATTGATTGAATGTCCACCTCCCTGGAAAGCCAATGAATTTACATCAAAAGCTGTTCCTGAGAATTTGCGATTATTCGAGGAGGAGTTTTACGAAATCCAACCAGATGGGATTTTACTATTCATCCACAACGAAAAATTACGCCGTGAGGGACTGACGCGCATCCTAATTTTTACCCCGGTGTCAGGTTTTACTCAGGGATATGCCAAGCAGGAAATTCATGTTCCTAGTCTTGAGGATGTCGCCACAGTTTTGAAAAATTGGTTAGCGGGTAAAGATGTCGGCGGTACAGAGATAAATCCTCATGTTCGAGATATCTTAATTTGTACCCACGGCGCTCATGACAAACGTTGTGGTAAATGTGGCATTCCTTTTTTTCGCCAAGCTAATGCAGTTGTAGCTGACTTAGGAGTGGAATCTGTTCGCGTTTGGCAATCGAGCCATTTTGGTAGTCATCGTTTTGCCCCTACAGTATTAGATGTGCCGCAATGCAGATACTACGCTTGGCTTGATGCCTCAAGTTTTGCCGCTATTCTTACCTACAATGGCGATATTAACTGCTTACAATACATTTATCGTGGTTGGGCAATTTTACCCTATCCCGCCCAAGCGATGGAGAGAGATTTGATTTTTCAACATGGTTGGGAATGGTTTACTTACAAAGTAACTTGCCGCATAGTTGAAAAAAGTGAAGATGAATGCTTTCACCGTATTAAGTTGAGTGCAGTAATTGCTGACGGTTCTATCAAGTGCTATCAGGCTGATGTCGTCACAGGTGAAAACCTGATTAGAAGTGATGATGGGACTAAATTAGAACCGATTCCCAAGTACACAGTGAGTAATCTTATCGAAGTAAAATAAATGAAGTTTTGGTTCAGGCATATTAAACTGTTGCTACTATCACTGTGTACATTGATTTTAGTTGCAGCTTGTAATAGCAACACACCTCAATTACAGAGTCGTGAAACTCCCGAAAATATAGCATCCGATTGTCGTGTGATTCAGCATGACGGTGGTGAAATTAATATTTGTGGACAGCCGCAAAAAGTTGTTGCCCTAAGTCCACCATTATTAGATATTCTGCTGTCGTTAGGGGTACAACCGGCTGGTTATGCAGAAGTGGATTTGTTAAACACTAAAGTATTTGATAACCCTAGTCAGCAGATTCGGTTTTTGGGCGATCGCATCACGACTCAACCTGTGAATTTAGGCGATCGCCATAATCCCTCTCTAGAAACATTAGTGCAACTTAAACCAGATTTAATTTTAGGTGAAAAATTTCAACTAGAGACAAATTACAAATTATTCTCTAGCATTGCACCAACAGCATTTTTCGACACTGGGGGCAAAACTGGATGGAAATTTGCGATGGAAGCGATCGCACAGGGGTTAAATCGAGAAGAACAGGCAAAACAGGCGATCGCATCCCATAATCAACTGGTGAAAACAGTCAAAAGTCAACTAGCGCCTGTAATATCAGGACAAACCATAATTGTGTTAGGCTGGCAACAGTTTGTCAAGGAATCATTTATCTTTGCGCCTGATTTTATTACCGGATTGTTAGAAGATTTAGGCTTTCAAGTGATTGTCGGAGAAGTAGACAGGCCTAACATTTCAATTGAAGCCGTAGCAAACATTAAAACCGACCACATTTTAGTGATGCCAACTGGAGATAACACCATTGAGAATGCCAAACACCAATGGCAAAATGACCCGATCCTACGTTTAATTCCCGCAGTCCAAGCTGGAAAAATTTATTTTCTAGACTATCAATTAACCCGCATTCGGGGACCAATTGTGGCTGAGATATTTATCAATCAAATTCGGCAATTATTGCAGCCGTAGGTATCAGATTTTTAATTCTCCATGAGATAATAACAAGGCTTGATAAAATAGGTATCTATGATCAATGTCCTTCGACAATCTCTGTAAGCTGCTATCAGAAAAACATCCAGAAAAATTCGCCAGTTGGGTATTAGGAACACCGCAAAAAAGTGCTACAGTTCTGAAAACCGAATTGAGTATTGAACCTATCCGCGCCGATTATGTCACCTTTTTACAACTAGAAGGCAGGATTTTACACTTAGAATTTCAAACTAAATTAGAATCCTCACCACCTCTACCTCTGCGAATGCTAGATTATTGGGTGCGGTTGTATCGGTTGTATCGTTTACCAATCACGCAAGTGGTAGTATTATTGCTGCCACCCAAAGATGACATTGAAATTCCTACAGCCTTTACACTGGAAAACACTAGACACGAATATCGGGTAATTAAGATGTGGGAAGAAAACCCCGAACCGTTTCTTCAGGACTGGACATTATTACCTCTAGCATCCTTAACAGCCACAAATCAACCCCCAGTCCTGCTAGAACAAATTGTGCAGCGAGTCAATCAAGTGGAGACAACCCAACGACCGGAAATTTCCGCCTACACCCAAATCTTGGCAGGGTTAAAATTTAAGAAGGATTTAATTAGAAGATTATTTCGGGAGGGTATGATGCGCGAGTCAGTAATTTACCAAGAAATTCTCGAAGAAGGCGAACAGCGAGGGGAACAGCGAGAACGAAATCTGGTTTTGCGTCAACTCATTCGCAAAGTGGGAGAATTACCCCCAGGGATGCGTAAACAATTTGAAACTCTGACTTTGGAACAATTGGAAAACCTGGGTGAGGCTTTATTGGACTTTACCAGTTTGTTGGATTTGGAGGCATGGTTAACCAATAAGTAGAAACTCAACCCCAAGCAAACTAGGGATTCTTGGGGTTTACTCAGTAACATCCGAGAACAGAGAAAATTGTAGGTTGGGTAGAACGAAGTGAAACCCAACATTTCCATGACTTTGTTGGGTTGCGCTGCGCTTAACCCAACCTACGTAGACGTTGACTTTTAGGTTTAACTGAACTGTATTGGGATTCTTGGGGTTCGCTCGGTTATTTATCATAAAATTATCGTATAAAGGACGACAAGAAGGTTACAAAGCCAGAACGCTGCTCCCTTGCCCATGTATTAAAAATGTACCCAAAAAAGATAAGATAAAGTAACTAAAATGCACCTATCATGCCAAAACGTCTTTTAGTAGTTGAATCCCCCGGTAAAGTCAAAAAACTTAGTCAGATTTTGGGTACGGATTGGATTGTTCGTGCTAGTTGCGGTCACATCCGAGAACTTAGTAATGAGGGTGATGATTCTCTGGGATTTAATATTGATGGTGGCGTAGTAAAGTGTCATTATGTGCCTCGTGATCAACGGGCAAAAGAAACTATCCAGAAACTTAAGTCTGCGGTCAAACAGGTTGATGAGGTGATTCTAGCAACTGACCCAGATAGAGAGGGCGAAACCATTGCTTGGCATCTCAAGGAAGTGCTGGGATTGAAAGAACCCAAACGAGTGGTTTATACAGAGATTACGGCATCGGCGGTCAGAAGTGCGATCGCTCATTCTAGAAAACTTGATTTAAACTTGATAGGTGCGGGATTATGCAGAGATTGTCTAGATAAGTTAGTGGGTTACAAAGGCAGTCCCCTGGTTTGGGCATTAAATAACGGTGCGAAAAGTGTTGGTAGAGTCCAAAGCGCTACATTACATCTGATTTGTCAGCGAGAAAGGGAAATTCAAGCTTTTGTCCCTCAAGATTACTGGAATGTTTGGGTAGATTACGCAGAAGGATTTCGGGCTTTTTACAAAGACACAGCTAATTCTCCCTCAGATATTCCACAGCCAGAAACTGAAACTAATGATGACGCAGCTACGGGTAATAGCAAGGAGAAACCAGAATCTAAACGTGTTTTATCGGAAGCTGAGGCGACACGATTAGTTGCAGAAGCCCGGTTGCATCCTCACAAAATTATCCAGGTGGAAGGGAAAACCGTCAATCGTCAACCACCTCCGCCTTTTATTACTTCCACACTCCAACAAGCCGCAGGTTCCAAGCTGAGGCTTTCTCCAGATAGAACGATGCAGGTTGCCCAAAAGCTCTATGAAGCTGGGTTAATTACATATATGCGAACAGATTCGGTGATGTTGAGTCCGGAATTTTGCGCTAGTGCGCGTCAGTGGTTAGAACAAAATGACCCGCAGAATGTCCCGCAGCAACTAGCCAAACATCGGAGTAGTAAATCGGCGCAAGAAGCCCATGAAGCTATCCGTCCTACAGATGTTTTTCGTCCCTCAGTGGAATTGCGCGCAGAATTGCCACCTGATGAGTTTAACTTGTATGTAATGATTTGGAAACGGGCGATCGCATCTCAATGTAAATCCGCCCAACTCCGCAAAACTCAAATCATCGCCCAGTCAGGAAACCTGTTATGGCAAGCTAGAGGACAGGTAATTGAGTTCTACGGTTACGCTCGTTACTGGAACAATCTCAGTAAAGATTCAGATTTACCTGCTGTAAAACAGGGACAGGTGCTGACGCTAGAAAATGCCGGACATGAGCAAAAGCAAACCCAGCCACCACCACGCTACAGCGAACCAAAGCTAGTACAGGTAATGGAACGCAAAGGTATTGGTCGCCCCAGTACCTACGCCCCCACTGTCGCTACTCTCAAAAAACGGGATTATGTGCAGTTAATTAAAGACAACCTACAGCCTACAGCTTTGGGGTTAGAGGTTGATGATTTTTTACAAAAGGCTTTACCTGATTTACTAGAGGCAGAGTTTACAGCTAAGATGGAAGATGCTTTAGATGCGATCGCTGATGGCAAACAAAGTTGGCAGCAATATCTCAGTGGTTGGAATCAGGATTATTTTATACCTGCATTATCCAAAGCCAAGACCCTGGTTACAGGTGCATCAAATAGTAAAGCTTTTCCCCAGCGTCAGTTGGAAACTTCTAGAACTCGTTGCCCTGAGTGCAACAATTGTATGTCGAAAGTTCCTAGCACTAAAGTGAAGAAGAAATATTTTCTTAAGTGTACCAGTGGCTGTGAGAATGTGGTCATGTTTTGGAGCGATCGCTCTAAATCTTGGTCAGCACCACGCAATCAAGATAATGAACAAAAGCCGCCAGCCAAGATAAGTTCACATCCCTGCCCTGTATGTAAAAAGCCTTTGGAAGAGTACAGTTATACAAAGGATGGACAACAGAAAACAATGCTGCGATGTTCAAATCCTCAATCTCGCCAGGATAAAAAACATAAGGACGTAGCCTATTTTAACACAGCTAAAGGGTGGTGGAGTCCTAAGTTTGGCGACTTAAAAAGCTAGATACTAGAAAATAGTTGCTGAGAGTAATTATATTTATGACTCTCTAGGAGATAATAACAATACTTAATGAAATAGCTATGTATTATCAATGTCCTTCGACAATCTCTGCAAGCTGCTATCAGAAAAACATCCAGAAACATTCGCTAGTTGGGTATTAGGCACACCGCAAACAGGTGTCACCGTCCTGAAAACCGAATTGAGTATTGAACCCATCCGCGCCGATTACGTCACCTTTTTACAACTAGAAGGCAGGATTTTACACTTAGAATTTCAAACCAAACTGGAATCCACACCGCCCCTACCTTTGCGAATGTTAGATTATTGGGTGCGGTTGTATCGGTTGTATCGCTTACCGATCACACAAGTGGTAGTATTATTGCTGCCACCCAAAGATGAGATTGAAATTGCTACAGCCTTTACGGTGGAAAACACCCGTCACGAATATCGGGTAATTAAGATGTGGGAAGAAAACCCCGAACCGTTTCTTCAAGACTCAGCCTTGTTACCTCTAGCATCGTTAACAGCCACTAATCAACCCCCAGTCTTGCTAGAACAAATTGTGCAGCGAGTCAACCAAGTCCAGACAACACAACGACCGGAAATTTCCGCTTACACCCAAATCTTAGCGGGGTTAAAATTTAAAAAGGATTTGATTAGAAGATTATTTCGGGAGGGTATGATGCGCGAGTCAGTAATTTACCAAGAAATTCTCGAAGAAGGTGAACAGCGCGGGGAACAACGAGGAAGACAAGAAGGACGACAAGAAGGGGAACGAAGTCTGGTTTTGCGTCAACTCACTCGCAAAGTGGGAGAATTACCTCCAAGGATGCGTGAACAAGTGGAAACTCTGACTTTAGAACAATTGGAAAATCTGGGTGAGGCTTTGTTGGACTTTACCAGTTTGTTGGATTTGGAGGCATGGTTAGCCAATAAGTAGACACTCAACCCCAGGAAAAATAAGGTTTCTTGGGGTTGGCTGGGTTATTTATCATACAATTATCGTATAAGATTTCAAAAAAATTCGTCAACGCTGATAATTTTGGCTAAATTACGTCTTGTAGAACTCCGCGAGTGTTTTTCCAAGCCCAAATACCAACAGTTGCTACTACTATACTCATTCCTACCAAAACAGTTCTTAAGCCGAGAAAATCTGTTAAAGGACCAGTAATTGCTAAGGGTGCAGATAAGGCAATATTGACGATATGATTTTGAAAGCCAAATACTTTCCCGTGCATGGCGGGTGGTGTGTGCTGTTGAATTAAAGTTTGCATGGGTACGCCAATTAAAGCTGCACCTATGCCTAAAAAGGCACTTAGTCCTAAAGCTAGAATGAGATTATGGGTAAAAGTAAACACTCCTAAAACCAGAGACATAATCAAAAATCCAATTAAGGGTAAGGGTTTGTGATGCAATTTATTACCCCAATGACCCAAAATTGCCGCGCCAAATACCATACCCACACCGGCTGCGGCTAAGAAAAAGCCAAATTGTTTTTCTTTCAAACCAAAGTCTGCGGCTAATCTAATCGTCAACACCATCAAGGCGGCAAACACACAGTATAAAGTGGTGAGTTGCAACATGGCATTTAATATCAAACGATTTTTAGTGAGGTAGCGCAAGCCTGCTTTAAAGTCAACCCAAGGATTAATTCCTGGACAGGAATCATCGCCAGATAATTTGTTTTCAGTACCGAAGTTAATCGGCTGTACGGCTAATCCAGAGAATAGGTATAGTACACCAACCACCACTTCTTGACCATAACCTGCTCCTAACCAAGATTTTGCTAAACTTAATATTGGCTCTCCAATGGCAAAGCCCACAATTAACGCGCCCATCATGGTACTGCTGTACACCGCATTAGCTGCCATAAAATTCTCTCGTTTCACTAAAACGGGAATAGCAGCCTGTTGAGCCGGAGTAAAAAACTGGGCTAAGGTGGAAATACCAAAAGTCAGTACCAATAACATGAAAAAATCCCTGGGTAAAAATGCGAGGCAGAGCATTAATACAGTTTGAATGTAGTTGGAAACAGTTAAAACCAACTTTTTAGAGAAGCGGTCAACAAAGATACCACCCGCAGACCCGAACAAAATTGCCGGTAATGTGAAAGCCAGCATCAAAATTGAGTACATGGAGTTTGGGGCTAACCCCGCAGGGGGTTGATAATTCTCCAGTAGAGCAACCATTAACACAAAGAAAATTTTATCTCCCAACTGGGACAACAGCTGCCCAATCCACAGGAGCATAAAGCCACGATTTTTTAGCAGGGCGCTAAATCCGTTGTTGACAGCAGCTGGTTCAGTGGGAAACATTTAGATACTGGGGATTGGGGAGTAGGGATTCGGTAGGGGCGGGTTGAAGCAAAGAGTCTGTGACTCATCGAAATTTTTCATAACCCCGCCCCTACAGGAGTAGGGAATAAGCAAATTAATATTTTCTCTGATCCTCCTCATCTTCTGATGTTCATAATTTGGCAATGTTTAATTTGGAATTGTTTAATCTTCACTCCCGCTTACTGATGCTGTTTTCCGGATTAATGTTGTTCATAACGTTTTAATAGTAAGTGTAAAAATTCAGTTGCAGTCAAGGAAACTGGAGGTTGAGAAACTTCTACATATCGATCTACCCACCAACCTTTGACTGTTTGGGGCGATCGCCATATTGATAAATGCTCAACTGCTGGTTCTGCATAAAAATTATCATGTCCACTACCCAACAAGGAAGAACTCCAATGGGTAAAATAATCATGACTCAGGCGATGTATGGGAAAGTTTCCCGCTAGTGGTACTCCCCAGCCATCGATCGCAATAAAGGCTTTAATATTACCTCCTAAGAGTTGCCAGGAACAGGCTGCACCGATTGCGCCGACGACACCAGCACTAAAGCTAATGAATACCACTGGCGATTTTAGATCATTTTGCAAGCGATCGCTTAAAAACTGCAAAATATGAAGTGATGATAAAGCTAATAAAGTTTCACCCGGAAAAGTCAGTATATCGCCCCATTTTTCCGCGTTTAAACGATAAAAATCTGAAGATAAGCATTCTGATACAAACTTTTCAGTTAGTGCTGGCTCATGAATTCCAGGGCAAATAATTATACTCATTAGTTTTAAGTAATAACAGTTTTTCCGTTATTTTTAAGAATCCTTGTATTTAATCAGACATCATTAGCAGTAATTTAGAGTAAACAAAGTGCCAACATAAATTTACTCAATAACTCAAGCTTGCCTTTAGGATATATGAAAATTTGACTCTCACACAAATCAGATGTGAAAAAGACAGTCCTAAAAACTTAATTTTTCAATACTCAGTAAGGAGTAATAACCCCAGTATGCCTTTTGATATATTATTGTTAATCTAGTAACAAACCTATCCCCCTGGATGGGATAATAAACTACGAGTTAGCAGACCAATAGAGTTATTCCCTAACTTAATTAGTTCTCAACTCTGGTTTATATAGATTTATATTGAGGAAATCATTGTGGTTGCCACCCCAGAAAAACAGCAACACACTCACGAGCAGTTATCAGGTAAAGACAGAGTTGCCGTCTTACTCATGGGCTACGGTGAAGTTGAAAGCTATGAAGATTTTGCTAACTATAACGAACAGGCTTTAAATCTACTGACTGCAAAATTCGCACCAGTACCAACATGGATTTATCCCCCCTTAGCAAAGCTATTGGCGTTATTTGATCGCCATGAATGGGGACATACGCACCATGATTTTAT
Source organism: Anabaena sp. CCY 0017 (assembly GCF_963920885.1). Classification (NCBI taxonomy): domain Bacteria; kingdom Bacillati; phylum Cyanobacteriota; class Cyanophyceae; order Nostocales; family Nostocaceae; genus Anabaena; species Anabaena sp. CCY 0017. Next base: position 56,642 of record NZ_CAWUDG010000007.1, read on the forward strand.
TTCCCCACACAATGCCATCTTTGAACAGCAGCGCGCTGGTATAGAAAAGAACTTACAAGCCAAGTGGGGCGATCGCATCCAAGTTTTCAAAGCCTTTAACTTCTGTGCGCCTTACCTACCGGATCAGGTTCTCGCAGAAATTAAAAACCAAGGCTTCGAGAAAATCCTCATTTACCCCTTATTGGTGGTTGATTCCATCTTTACCAGTGGAATTGCCGTTGAGCAAGTTAATAATGCTTTAGCTGAGATTCCTGATGGAGAAGAACATTGGGTAAAAGCACAGCGTTACATCCCCTCCTTCTATAACGAACCAGCCTACATCGATTTGATGGCTAATTTAGTTCAGGAGAAGATTAGCGCCGAAGTTGGTGCAGCATACCTACCTTCTCAAATCGGCATTGTCTTGATGAATCATGGCTGTCCCCACAAAGCCAAAGGATTCACCTCTGGAATTACCGAAAGTCAGACACTATATGATTTAGTCCGGGATAAGTTAATTAACCGCTATCCTTTAATTTCTGTAGGTTGGCTGAACCACGATACACCTTTAATTGAATGGACATTGCCAAATGCCGAGCAAGCTGCTAATAACTTGATTCAATTGGGTGCAAAAGCCATCATCTTTATGCCCATTGGCTTTGCGACAGAAAACCACGAAACTTTATTAGATGTACACCACATCATTCATGATTTGGCGAAAAAGCATCCCAATGTGAGTTATGTCCAGATGGCCTGTGTCAACGACAAGCCAGAATTTTTGGAAATGGCGGCTGAATGGGCAAATGCTCATATTGCTGAGTTAATGAATCAGGAAGCTATGGCGGTTAATCCCCAGTTGGCGGGAAGTCACCATCACCATCATCATCATTAGGTATCTCCGACAAAGAATGTAGAGACGTTCAATGGAACGTTTCTACAACGGTTCTGTGATAACGCATATTTTATTTTCACCAGATGTCTATTAGGATCGACCGCATTTAACCCTTGTAGAGAGTATGCAACATCTCTACATTTTTTGTCAATAGATGTAATGTATATTAGGTAAAGGCGTATACCAATGATTTTTGACACCACCATACTCCCTCCTCGCTGGTTGGCGGGGAAGGGTGATGGGTAGGATGTTATAGCAAAGTGCTGTAAAGCCCTGCGGGCATGGCTGCGCTTAAAGCGGTAGAGGGGCGTTTAGCCCGTAGAAACCAAGTAGGGACGGGTTTACAGATATGCTCAATTACTAATAATAATTTTAATAAACCCGCCCTTACATCAAGGCTTTGGGCAATCAACAATGTCCTAAACCCCTTGGCGGTTGCTATATGACACAAAAGAAAATTTCCCGACTTGTGTGTATACGGTGGTTCCTTGCTAGGGAGAAGAATTGAGGATGAGATTCTTAAGAAAATATCTCAAACAAAGCATCATCTAAGTCATAACCAAGCATTTGCGCCATAGACTTTAACCGCGATTGGCTGGGAATCCCTTGTTGCTTTAGCCAATCACCTAAGATAAAAATTTTGTGCATCAGAAATATTTCTAAAGCTTCAGGGTTATATTGAATACCTTCTTTAGCACTGAATTGGTGTGGTACAAGCATGGCAGTATAACGAGCAAATTCTCCAGATTTCCAATCTAGTAAAAATGGCAACCAGGGATATTTAGCATCCAAACGCACAAACCACAGGCGTAACTCTGGAATTTCCGAAAGTTCGCGAGGATCTCCAGGTTCTAAGGTATATTTTATATCAAAGTTCAATTGCTGTTCGTGAGATGCGATGGTCGCGTTCTCATCCAGCAGTTGCGAAATCACCGTTAAGGCAGGTGAAATATCTAGATTGTTAATGCAGTCAGTATCGAGGGTAATTGTGATAGTCATTGATTCGACAGGTACTTTCTCTATGCTTAACAGTAGGGTCGAGAATACAGACTATCAGCTTTCAGGGTTGGATGCGACATTTACTCCATTTATAGCAAAGTGCTGAGTAGAAACCAAGTAGGGGCGGGTTTATTAAAATTATTATTGGTAATTGAACATATCTGTCATAGCTTGCGTGGCGTAGCCATACCCGCCCCTACTTCCAGGCTTTGGGCAATCAACAATGTCCTAATATCCTTGGCGGTTGCTATAACTCCCTAATATATCTGTATTCACCTAAATTTTGCAGACATAACACCTGCCTAGAGATGGACATTTGCCACAATTTTAAGTTAAAGTTGTAATGAGTTTGTTTAAGATTCAGAATGTCATCAAGCAAACGCCCACAAGCACCAGACAATCATCACCTTAAACATTAAATTCCGCAGCAGCACAGTTAGGGGCAAAGTAATTAATGTAATACTAATACTTTTGTCATATCAAAAGAACCAATAAACACTAAAACGGGAAAAACCCCTTAATAGTTAACAAATTTAACTATGCAAAATCAATCGATAACGACTAAATCCATTCGTTCCCTAGAAGATGCCTTAGAACGGTGTCAACAGCTAGGGATGCGCGTCAGCCGCCAGCGTCGCTTTATTTTAGAATTGCTGTGGGCAGCCAATGAACATCTTTCTGCTAGAGAAATTTATGATCGCCTCAGTCAGCAAGGTAAAGATATTGGACATACTTCTGTCTATCAAAATTTAGAAGCTTTATCTACTCAGGGCATCATTGAGTGTATTGAACGCTGCGACGGGCGTTTATATGGTAATATCAGTGATTCTCATAGTCATGTCAACTGTATTGATACTAATCAACTTCTGGATATCCACATAGAACTGCCAGAAGAATTGCTCCGTCAAGTGGAAGAAAAAACAGGAGTACGGATTACAGAATACAGTATTAACTTTTATGGTTATCGCAATTCCCCAGACAAACCATAAGTCTTAAACCATATAAAATCATTGGTTCATCTTCCATATCAATATTTGTGGTGGGTTACGCGATCGCTCTAGCGTAGCCATACCTCCAGGACGATAACCACCCTACTGATTTTATTTTTGATCAGATAAATTATGCAATTGGCGAAAACAGGTGACAATGAGGGGGACTAAGTTTCGCATCACAAAGTCTTTGTGACTGTAAAAAACAGCCGTTGTGTATTTGTTGAGACTATGAGCAATAGACCCCTAAAATTATTGTTAATTGACCAAGACCCCATATTTAGGCTAGGACTAAGGGTAGCATTGTCAGCATTACCTGACATTGAAGTGGTAGCGGAAGCAGAAACAGAGACAACGGCTTTGCAGATATTAGCAGAACTAGCTCAACAAGATCCCCACCAAGTGAATTTGGTAGTTTTAGAATTAGGCAATGGTCGCTCTATTTCTAGTCAGCAGCAAGGGTTACAACTTTGTCAACAACTAAAAATTCAATACCCTCAATTACCAGTCTTGCTACTTAGTGCAGTTCAAGAACCAGGATTACTGTTAGCAGTTCAGGCGGGTGGTGTTAATGGCTATTGTTCTAAAGGTACTCCGATTTCCGAATTAGTCGCTGCAATGAAAGAAGTAGCAGATGGTGGTGCTTATTGGTTTCCCGAAAAGCACAGCGTAGAACCAACTACTCATCACCCCATTGTGTCACCATCTAGTCTACCCTTGGCTAGGTTGCGGAAAAATTGGTATTTGTCAGGAATTGGCTATCTTGAGGCGACTTTAGCTGAAGTTACGGCGCAATTACAAACCCCAGGATTACCATTAATAGATCGAGCCGTTTTTGCGGGACAACGACGAGAACTGTTAGCATCTCGTTGGTTACTGACTCGGTTATTAGTTTCACCACAGGAAAGACAAGAGGAACAAACAATTGCGACTCAGAAACCTTCTGTCCTGCCGTCTTTAAGTAGTGTCATTGTGCCATTAGTGTCACCACAGCCAGAAACTTCGCCGCCTCTACTTAGTCCGCGATCGCTTCAATCTGATTTATTCTCATTATGTGTCACCAAATTGCAATTATCTTTACAAAATGTCACAGATGTAGCCTTGGAAATTGATATTTTTCGTGAAGATAAAAAACGGGAATTACTGTATCTCATATTGCAAAAACTGGCTCAAAAACTGGATGAATTGCGTGTCCCGCAAGTGAGAATTGCTCAACTGGAAACTTTAAAAGACAGCATATTATATGATTTATGGCAAGTAGTAATTACAGATTTCTTTGGTAAATTTTATCGAGTGCAGGTAAGTAAACAGGATATAGAAGTTGTTAATTTACTGCTGCAAAATTATCGAGTTATCCAAACAGAGATTTTCAATAAAATTCCCTTGGTTGTAGAATTATTTTCTTATTTGGTATTTCAGACAGACTTGCACATTGATAATACTTGCTATGATGTCGGTAGCGCTGAAGCGAAATCCCAAGCATTAATAATTTTAGAAAATTTATTAATTCAGGTAGCCAATGGTGTAGTGCAACCACTGCTCAACTCTTTAGCAGATGTGGAAGAAATTAAACAAAATTATTATGACCGCCGATTAATTTCCACCAGAGAAATAGAACGCTTTCGCAATGAATTGTCATGGAAGTACCGTTTAAACAAGTATATCAATGAGCCGAAAGCCATCTTTGAAAGTAGCTACGAACTATTTGTATTAGCACCGCGCGGGATTGCCAAAACTTCACTTTATGCCCCCCGTGGACAGGAATTAGCGCAACTGTCTGGGATTCCCCTATTAGTCACATTAGCACTAGAATTTCGAGATGCGATCGCACCCCGTTTAAAATCATTATTAGCAATTGTTGGTAGCAGTATTGTGTTTCTACTCACAAAAATAGTTGGTCGGGGCTTAGGTTTAATTGGTCGTGGAATCCTCCAAGGAATTGGCAGCGTCTCCTTAACAGAAAAAAATTTCAAGCGCAATGGTGAACGACCAAAGTAAGAAGAGGCAGGGGGGAAGAAACTTACTCAGCACTTTCTTGTCTCAAAACTTTCCCCACTCTCTTGTACAGACGAGATAAATCGCGTCTCCCCACTCAACACTTTTACCGGATGCGGCGTTCAAATAACTCCTTAATTACCAGAGTGAAAGCAGCCAACCCAGCTAGCACCACCGAAGCGGCAAAGGCACTTTGAGAATCGTAATTGCGATAAGCTCCTTCCACATACAAAGTCAAAGTCTGGGTACGGCCAATTAAATTACTAGAAACAACAGCAATAGCACCATACTCTCCCATTGCGCGGGCAGTGGTGAGAATAATTCCATAAAGCAATGCCCAACGAATAGAAGGCAGTGTGACGCGCCAGAAAATCTGCCATTCTTTCGCACCCAAGGTTTTCGCAGCTTCTTCTTCCTGAGTCCCAATTTCTTCCAATACTGGAATTACTTCACGAGCCACAAAGGGCATCCCTCCAAGCATCGTCGCCAAAGCAATGCCAGGGAAAGAAAAGATAATCCTGATATCGAGGAATTGTAGTAAGGGGCCAAGTAGCCCATTGCGTCCATAGAGAGAAACCAGCATTAAACCTGCCACAATGGGTGAAATTGAAAAGGGCAAGTCGATAATACTTAGTAGCAGGGTGCGCCCCCGAAATCGATGGCGGGCAATTACCCAAGCTGCACATAACCCAAAAACGACGTTGAACGGTACAGCTATACCGACCGCCATTGCCGTCAGGCGCAGGGCTTGAGTAAAGTCCCGGCTGGTGAGGGTGGCGAAAAACGGGGCAATACCTTTGCTAAAGGCTCCAATGAACACATAAAGGGTGGGCAGCAGCAAAACTAGTGCTAAATAGGCTGTCACCGCCGCAATCAAGGCAACTTTTCCCCACTCTCCAGCTTGTTTCGGCCTGACCCCACCTGATGCTAGAGACTGGTTAGATTTAACTTCAAGCGGCATAGCGTTGCCTCCAACTTTGTAATACATTCACTGCTAGTAGCAGCACGAGGGAAATCAGCAGCAGCACCGTGCCAATAGCTGTCGCTCCAGCCATGTCGTTTTGTTCGAGGCTCTGGAACACTAAAATGGGTGCAATTAAGTCTTGATAAGGAATATTAGCAGCAATCAAGACCACTGAACCATACTCTCCTACCGCCCTAGCAAAAGCCTGGGTTGTACCGGTGAGGATGGCAGGTACAAGGGGCGGTAGCACCACCCGCCAAAAAGTTTGCCATCGGGAAGCTCCCAGCGACCAGGCCGCCTCTTCGATGTTATAGTCTAGCTCTTGCAATACTGGCTGCACAGTCCGGACAACAAAAGGCACGGAAATAAACACCATTGCCACTGCCACCCCCAACCTAGTAAAAGAAACCCTAATGCCCAGAGGAGTCAGAAATGAACCAATCCAGCCTTGCTCGCTGTAAACTGTGGCGAGGGTGATACCTGCAACTGCTGTGGGTAAGGCAAAGGGCAGGTCAATCACAGCATCTAAAACCCGTTTAAAAGGAAAATCATAGCGCACCAGCACCCAAGCTGTGGCAGTGCCAGCCACGCAGTTAATAGCGGCTGCCAAGAAGGCTGTGCCAAAAGTGATGTTGTAGGTTGAGAGAGCCACGGGGGCAGTAGCCAGCCGCCAGAACTCTTGCGGTGATAGGGTTGCAGCCCGCAGTATCAAGGCAGATACAGGCAACAGTAGGATAATGGAAATATAGGTAATAGTTACCCCCCACGGCAAAGACAAGCGCTTTAGCAAATTTTGGAGCGCGATGGGGAAGGTAGACTGTGTTTTGGAAACTGTCATAGTTCAGGAAAGGGGGCAGGGGGCAGGGGGCAGGGAGCCGGGGAGCGGGGGGGCAGGGAGCCGGGGGGAAGAAACTTACTCAAAACTTTCTTCACTCAAAACTTTCCCCACTCAGCACTCAGCACTTAAGAATCCTAGCGTCGGGCTATATTGGCTTGGATGTCGTCAAAAATTGCGCCGTCGGCAAAGAATTTGGGGCTGACTTGATTCCAACCGCCAAAATCGTCGATGGTGAACAGATTGGAGATTTGGGGATAAGTATCAGCAAATTCCGTCACTACTTCTGGTATTACTGGTCGGAATCCCACTTTGGCGAACTCGCGCTGGGCTTCGGGGGTAAAGAGAAACTGGACAAAGGCTTCTGCTACTTCGCGATTACCTCGCTTATCAACATAGGTATCAACTATCGCTATGGGGTTATCGATGGAAATATTAATTTTGGGAACTACGTAAGGTAGATTCTGCCCCTGCTGTTTAGCTAAAATGACTTCGTTCTCATAGTTAATTAGTGCATCTCCTTGTCTTTGGGCGAAGAATGCATCAGTGGCTTCACGGGCATCTCTTGGTAAAACTGGCACGTTTCTGTAAACCTTAGTTACAAAATCTTTGGCTTGTTCTTCCGTGCCGCCTGTTTTGGTAACATTCCCCCACAAGGCCATGTAATTCCAACGAGCGCCACCGGAGGTTTTGGGATTAGCGGTAATGACGCTGACATCATCACGGGCTAAATCATTCCAGTTTTGAATATTTTTGGGGTTGCCTTCGCGGGTAACAATTACACCTACTGAACGGTGGACAATACCATCACCGTTGGGTGTCTTTTTCTCCCAGCCTGGTTGAATCAGTCCGGCTTCCTGAATTTGCAAAGTGTCTGCTGATAGTGCTAGGGCTACTATGTCGGCATCTAAACCGTCAATCACTGCACGGGTTTGAGAGCCTGAGCCACCATAGCTTTGAGCAAAGTTGACAGTCTGTCCAGTTTTTTCTTCCCACTGTTTAGTGAACAAAGGAATGATGTTTTCATAAGCGGCACGGGTGACGGCGTAGCTCACTAAGGTCAGTTCTTTTGTTTGTGAAGCGCTGCCAGTATTATCAGGAGAAGGAGAGCAGGCAGATATTACTCCAATTAAACTGACTCCTAGCAAAAACAACGAAATAAAGCTTTTTAAAGATGTGCCTTTCCACCGATTCCAATTATTCTGCCACATACCGACCTTATGCTCCTGAATTTAAATCTACTGTTAATCTATCAAGTTATAGTATTTTAGGCTTAGTCCTAGATATTACAGATAATTAGATGAAATAGCAATACATTCACCATATTCTTGATTGAGATTATGGTGATTACGTAGAGTGCTGAGGGCTGAGGGCTGAGTGGGGAGACGTGATAAATCGCGTCTGTACAAGAGAGTGGGGAGAGTGCTGAGTAGAAATTTTTCAATTGTTCGACTTAATCTAGTATTCTGTCAAAAAATAATTGAAGGATATATTTTCTGTAGAGACGGCGATTTATCGCGTCTCTCCAACCGTCAAAATAGTTTTGACAAACTAAACTACTAGTTCTTAGACATTCCAATTGCGGCGGAAGTGAAAAAAGCCTTCGAGAAAGTCTTGTAAAGCAGAATTACTATTTAACTTGTGCTGACCCCACTCTCTGGCTGTATTTTCGATAATCTCTGAAAAACTGGGATAGACAGCAGATAAATTTGCTAACTTTTTAACTGGGATTTTTTGGGACATCGCTAAAGCAATTAAATTAATTAACTCCCCAGCTTCAGCCCCCAGTATTGAACTTCCCAAAATTTCTCCATTGCGTAGAATAATTAATTTACATATACCTGTGGTTTCGTCCCGCAGTTGGGCTGCTGTGACTGATTTATAATATTGTCGCAAAATTAAAACTTCATCTGGTTTAAATTGGCGTTTTGCCTGCGCCTCTGTTAAACCGACTTCAGCTAACCTGGGATGAGAATTTAGCCCCCAAGGAATGCAGCGATAATTGACTGCTAATCTGGGAAAAAACAGGGCATTTTTAACGGCAATTCTAGCTTCATAATTAGCAACATTAGAAAAGTCATAACCACCAATTACATCACCACAGGCGTAAATGCGGTGGTTAGTTGTTTGTAATTTATCATTCACAACTAAGCGACGCTGCCGCCATTTCACGCCCACAGCCGCTAAATTTAGAAACTCAACATTTGGTTGCTGTCCAGTTGCTACTAAAATTTCATCAGTTTCAATTGCCTTATCTCCGGCTTGAACCCACTTTTGACCCTCAATTAGTTTGACTTGAGTAACTGGTTTCTGGGTGAGGACACGCACACCATCAACTTCTAACTGTGCTTGCAGCAGGTGGGATGTCTGTGGGTCAGCGTATGGCAGAATAGATGCAGATTTGACTGCTAAGGTTACATGACATCCCAACCGCGCCAAAGTTTGCGCGATTTCAATATTTTGGGGAACACCGCCAATAATTACCCAATTTTTAGGTAAAGTTGGTTGCTTGAGCGATCGCCAAACATTAGCTAAAGTTAAGTAGTCTGTGGTTTGCAATCCTTCAATTTCTGGAACCGTTGGGACAGAACCACTAGCTAATAAATAGGTACGCCCCCTTAGCAGGCGTTGATTTACTGCAAAGGCTAAATGGGGTGACGATTGAAATTGACCACTGCCAAGAATTACATCGACACCCAGGGCGGCTAAATTGGCGAGTGAGTGCTGTTCTTGGATATTGGAGACAACGCCCTGAGTATACAGATGGGCTTCTTTCCATGTCACGGATACTTGACATTTGTCGGCAGTATCAGCTTGTGTAGGGTGAATTCCCAAACTAGCTACACCATTCATGCTGTGAACAATTTTGCCGATTTCGCTCAAAGCCTGGTGTTGACTAAACCCATAATTTACTTCAGACTCTACTAAAGCCACAGTAGCCTTGAGTTGGGTTGCAAGCAGGGCTGCATAGCGTCCGGCTAAAGTGCCACCAATAATTACTAAATCGTAATCAATTGTCATTGGTCATTGGTCATTGGTCATTGGTCATTGGTCATTAACAATATCAATATGTATCTTCGTTCAACCCTTGTAGAGACGTTGCGTGCAACATCCCTACATTATTTGTGGGATATCAGTCAACCTTCATCAGTTATTGAAGATAAGGCTGTTAATAAACGTTGATTATCTGACTCAGAACGGACGGCTACTCGGAAAAAGCGATCGCCTAATTCTTTAAAACTCAGGCAATCACGGATTAAAATTTGGTGATGCTGGAGTAATTTTTTTTGTAACTGTAAAGTTGATTGTTCTGATTTCACCAGTAAGAAGTTAGCAGCGCCTTCTAGGGGCTGTAAACCTGGAATGGAGGCTAAACCTTGAAAAAGTTGGTTTCGTGCCGGTGCTAACCATTTCCAGGTCAATTCTTGAAACTCTTGGTCTTGGACGGCTGCAATTGCTGCGGCTGCCGCTAAGGTATTTACAGGCCAGGGGTCTCGCCATGATTGCCATAAAGCAAGACGGTCAGGGTGCGCGATCGCATATCCTAATCTCAGTCCTGGTAGACTGTAAAATTTCGTTAGCGATCGCAATACTACTAAATTTGGATATTCCTGCACCACCCCAATTAGACTTTGTTCGGCATCGGGGGGTACAAAATCCATAAACGCCTCATCCACAACCACCAAAGCGTATTCATCCAAATAAGGCAAAATCGCCTCTCGTGAGAATAATCTGCCTGTGGGGTTGTGGGGATTATTCAACAATAATCCAGAACTTACGGCAGGGGGAAGAGGCAGGGGGGCAGGGGGCAGGGGGGGAAGAAACTTCTCCGTCCCATTTTCCATTTCCCAGCTTGCACTGAGCGTAGCCGAAGTGTCCCCAGCGTCTAAAGAAAGGGGAAACTCCAGAATTTTAGCGTTGTATGCCGTGAGTGTACGGTAATAATCGCTAAAGGCTGGAGTAATTAAGGTTGTTGCGGATAATGTTGATAATTCTCTACCTGCTAGAGTAAGTAATTCTGCTGAACCATTGCCCGGCAGAATCCACTCAGAAGATATTTGATGAAAGCGACCTAGAGCTAGTCTTAGGTCACTGTAATCTGGTTCAGGATAGTGTCTAAGATTACCAACTTGAGAATAAATAGCTGCGATCGCACTATCAGGTGGCCCCAATGGACTGATGCTGGCAGAAAAATCCACAATAGCTTCAGGTGGACAGCCAGCTAATGCTGCTGCCCAAACTAAATTTCCGCCGTGAACTGGTTGCCGCATCAATAAGAGGTTCCCTAAAATGTGATCTATTCTTTTACTTCTTTTGGTTCTTTTGGGGGTGCAACCTTTTCTCTAAACAGCTTACCAGCAGAGAAAGCTGGAACCCTGGTGGCAGGGATTTCCATCTTTTCGTTGGTTTTGGGGTTACGACCTTCACGCGCCTTGCGTTCGCGTGATTCAAAAGAGCCAAATCCTACTAGCGTGACTTTATCGCCAGAGGAAACAGCTTCGACAATCGTTTCCAAAGCAGCAGTTAAGACAGCATCGGCTTGTTTTTTGGTAACACTAGCCTTTTCAGACACAGCATCAACTAATTCACCCTTGTTCATATCAAACTCCTTGATGTTTACTTGAGATTCTCTACTGTTACACCCCGTGGCATCTTTAATTAATTCTCCAAACAGAGAATTACAAAAGTCGTCCTTTGGGAGTATTTACATAAAAAATGGCTGTACATCCCATCGGCTCGACTTTTCAATGAATCATTCTAAGGTGTTGTAGCCTGATGTGGATAGATGAAACCATTAATTTATATAGATTTCAGGATTTTTTGTGCTTTTTCAGTGATTTTTTACAACAAATTATACATAAAATTAGAAAAATACTGATAAAATGCCCTAACTGTCAAATTCAAATTTCAAATTTCAAAGTTCAAAAAGAAGAAATCAAATCAGAATTGTCAGCAAAATCAGTAATGAGAAACCGCATCTACACAGACAAGACGCGTAGCGGTTTTCCGGTGGGAAGGCCGCCGACGCGGGTTTAAAATTCTTAATTTTCTCTTAGTGTATGGATGCGACTTCTAATCACCAGGGCTGTTTATCGATTAGGCGCACTCAAACCACGACGCTCAAGCATTTGCCGTACCTCTGGGCTAGGGGTGTAGTTATAGCCATAAGCCGAGTTCTCAGAGTCATCCATAACTTGAGGTGTAAGTAGCACAATCACCTCATTGCGCTGATTCTCTCTGTTTGTTCTTCTAAATAGTGAACCAATTAGAGGAATATCACCCAGAATAGGAATCTTAGAAACAGTTGTGCGATCTGAATCTTGAATAATTCCTGAAAGAATTAACGTTTGACCATCTCGTAGACGAACTACACCAGAATTGAGAGAGCGTTCAGATACTAAAAATATTTGTTGACTACCACCACCACCAACGTTAATACTAGCTGGAGCTACAGGTGCTTTGACTACAGGAGCAACTGAGAGGGAGACAAAACCATTATCGTCAATTCGTTCCACTCTGACCGCTAAAGTTAAACCTACTTGCTCTTTTTCAGCTGAAATTGTTTCTGTAGCCAGATTGGCATCACGAACGATTTCCCTGGTAATGTTACCAACAACTTCCTGTGTCAAGTTCACATTAGCGGTTTGACCTTCTTGCACAATTAAGGTCGGGTCAGTCAAAATCTTCGCATTGCCATTTTGTACCTGAGCCTGTAAATTAGCGAGAAGTCGTTTGGGAAATTGGAATAAACTAGGTAAACCGAAAGTATAGGTATCTGGAGTTGCAGGGGTAGTTTGAGGCACTAACCTAAAGTTAGTAGGTTCACCTGTCACAGGATCAATTGCACTTGGTACAATTTCAAATGTAGTTCTTCCTGGCTGTCCAGGAGTAAAATCTGTGATCCCAGGTTGTGTCGGGTTGCCATTGGGATCTAACGGTGGACTAGCAGATGGCCTGCCAGTTGCTGGGTTGAAAAAACCTTCCCTCAAAAATGGTTCTCCCGTAATCGGATTAGCAATGACTGGCGTATTAGTTACACTATTTCTGGCTTCCGTACTAGTAGCTGGTCTAGAACCACCAAAATTCAATGTAGCAGCACCACCGTCATTGCTAAAGAAGTTATTACCAATCCCAAAGGAAAAACTGGAGTTCTGGTCTTGGGTGTTCAAAAGGTTAACATCGATAATCCTGACGTTAACTGCAACTTGACGACGGCGGATATCAAGCTGACTCATTTGAGCCATTGCCATCTCAACTATCCTGGGTGTGCCAATTAAAGTCAGAGAATTGGTGCGCTCATCTCCTAATGCTTGTAAACCTCTTAGTAACGGCTTTGAATCTGTGAAATTAGCCCGTTGAACTTCTAGTCTAGTTTCTGTGGTTGTCTGTGTTTGGGTGATGGGAGCAGCTCCAGCACCTACAGGTACAGCATTCACACTGGTGACTTGTCGTTCCCGGCTGACGGCTGTTTCAGCCCCCATACCCACCAAGTAGTTGAGGGCAACTCCCACAGTTACCTGATTAAGCCGCAAGCTACGCATTACCACATCGCGGGTGGAATTGGGTAGACTAGCCCCGACAAAAATTGTGCGTCCACTGCGATTAGCTTCTAAACCACTAAGGCGCAAAACGTAGTTAAACACATCTTGCACTGGCTCATTTTCTATATCTAGGGAGATTGTTTGAGAAGTTGCTTGACCTTCAGCAGCAGCACCTCCAGCCGCTTGCTCACCTCCCACATAAGCCAAATTCATCCCAGCCGCACGAGCCAGTAATGATAAAACCTCGCGCACTGGTGCATCTCTTAAAACCAAACGGGGGACACGTTCCTGAGTGCCTAAGTCAATGCTACTGGGAGACGCATCTGTATTAGAAATAGAAATATCTCCTACAGGTGGGGCGACGGCTCTAGGTAAAAAAGGAGGTGCTTGATTTCGAGGTTGACTAGGAGCAGCAGGTGGCGCAGGTCTGCCGTCAATAGAGATTTGTGGGTTAGGAACCAGAACATCTGGAGTCCTTTGGGGTGGGGTAGAAGCAGAGGGTGCTATGGCGGTTGTAGATGGGGTAAAGCTGAGAGTTAATTCATTGGGCTTTCTCACCACAGGTTGATTTGTGGGGATGCTATTACTACCAGTTACTATGACTCGAATACTATTGGCATCAAGTTGCACAACTTCAACTGAGGCAATTCCCGCAGCCGGGTTATCTTGGCGAAAATTATTCCCTTGCGGTAAACGCAATTGAGTATTAATAATATCTGAGACTAAAGCGTTATTTCTTTTCGTTGTAAAAACTTGGGGACGTGACCCTGAAGAAGTTTGCAAAACCACGCTAACCCCTCCATTAACTGGATTGAGCTTCACCCCAGTTACTTGAGCAACTTGGGCTGAGACTGGTTGAGCTGCTATGAACGCAAAAGCAGCAGCACCTAAGATTACACCATTACCGTGAAATTGTTTCACCGTTCATTCCTCACTATATAAAACACCCGGTCACTAATTATTTTTGAGTAGTAGTATTGGTCTTTCCACTCAACACTTTATTTCTTTGTTGCTGTCTGTGTTGCAGCTTCAGCAGCCTTAGCCGCAGCAGCAACTTCCTCTGGATTACGTGGCATTAATGCCTGTATTTCAAAAGATGTAGTAATGGGTGCTGGCCCTACTCTCCTGATTACTTCTTCTCCATCTGATGATTGAGTAGTCGGTTCAGGAGACAATCTGGCTTGATAATCTTTAACTATTAACAAAGGCTGCAAACGCTCAATATTACGCATAATGGATTGCGTTTGTTCAAAAGTTCCCTCAAGTTCGATAGTAATGCTACTGCGTTTCAATTTACCATCGACTATTGGTCCGAGAGAGCCATCATTAATTGGTTCTGATTGCTCTGAAGCCGGGACAAATCTTGTTAGTTTCGCTCTAACTGCATTAGCTGCAACCGGAGAATTAGTAGCCTCAACTAAACGATTAATATCCAGTAATAGGGTATCTAAGGTGTTTTCATTAGCAAACAAACTTAAAACCTGGATATTTTGCCTCTTTGCTTGCGCTAAGTCAGCTTTTACTTGGTCAATTTCTTTAATACTGGCTTTTTTTTGCTCCACTTGGCTTTGCAAATTTTCAGCTTGTCCTTGTTTTTGCTGATAAGTTTCCCATGCTGGCATGACCATGTTGAGCAGCATATATGCTGCTCCAGCAATTCCCAATACACCCACCACAATGCCAATAACTTTGGGTGTAAAAGTAATACCAAAAGCAACCGGGTAGGATGTTTCTGAACTGAATTCCCCACCTTGATCACTAAACTGAAAATCTTGACTCATTGTCATTTTGAAATGACTCCTATTTCTTGGATACTGCGAATTCTAGTTACTAATCCCACTGTGCCTTTTTGCTCTAATTCTCTGATTAACTCAGAAGCTGGAACATCACTTACACTGGATTCAATGGTGTATCTCACTACTTGGGGTAATTTAATTGGCTCACCATTACCAGATTGATTACTACCCGGTGGTAATGGTGCATCTACTAAGGTAGCTGTGGTAATTCTGCTTGTCGATGATGCCAAAAATTTAGATTCTTGCAGAGTTAATAGAAAATCATTGACATCATTAAAAGAACGTGCTATGCCAGTAACTTCCAATGCTCCAGCCCGACTGCTGGCTGTCTGTCCTTGTGCTGCGGTACTGGGTTCAATTTGCTTGACGGTTTCGATTTGTACGGTTGCTGGTATGCGATCGCGCAAATCTTGTAACATAGCAGACCAAGGGCGAATCTGATCAAATACAGTCACTAAACCCTGTGTTTCCGCCTGTACTTGTTTTGTCTGCTCACGGATTTTATTAATATTGCCAATCTCAGCTTCTAACTTCTTGTTTTCTTGGTCTAATTGTGCAATTTCCTGATCTAATTGATTATTTCTCGCCCCTAAGAACCACCAACCAGCCCCAAAGAAAGCTGGTAAACACAGACCAATAGCCAATCCCACATACACTGGTGTAAAATCCCCAGTAGGCAGTTGAAATCGTGGCTTTGTTCCCGGCGTGTTGCTTTGGTAGCCTGAACGATCTTTAAGAAAATTAACATCTAAACTGTACATTCTTTCATACCTCCCGCATTCCAAGACCAAGTATTATCCCTAAGCCAGAACGTTGTGCTAAAGGGTACTTTTCCTCATCAACTTGCAAAGACAAAGCCCCAATGGGATCAATTTGGGTAGTTGGTAAGCCCAATCTTTGAGTCACAAACTCATCTAGTTGTTGCAGTCCGCCTCCTGGACCGGCTAAGAAAATCTGCGCTACTTCCAGATTTTCACTTTGATTTAAGTAAAAATCGATAGAACGGCGCAGTTCATCTGCGAGTTCTCCCAACACTCTCAACAAAGCCGCCATACCGGGATTAACGTCTGTAACCCCAGTTTGTCCGCCATCCATTGGATTGGTGGGAATTACCATTCCCTGTAACAATTCCATGTCTCGTGATGTAGGTAAACTCATAGCCCGACAGAGCGCCATTTGCATTTGATAAGTACCAATAGGAACGCTACGCGAAAATTGTGGCACTCCATTAATTACAATAGCTATCTCTGTACTGTCGAACTCGATGTCAACTAATACAGCCGCTTCTTGCAGTCCGAATTGCCGCAGTTGATCACGAATTGTCCGAATCAGAGCAAAACTGTTAATCTCTAAAATATCGATTTGCAATCCTGCCTGTTCAAAAGTATTAAGATAAGTATCAGTTACCTCCTTACGGGTGGCAACTAATAATACCTGTACTTTCTCAATACCATCCTCATCTACAAAGTACCCAAGTTTTTGATAATCGACATCAGCTTCTTCACGGGGATAGGGTAAATACAACCCTGCTTCATGGTTTAACACCATCTCCCGTAATTCTTTGTCGTCTAACTCAGCTGGTATGGGTATCACACGGACTATAGAATCTCTACCGGGGACACCAGTAGCCACACGAGTAGCTTTGATTTTACTTTCAGCTAGTGCTTGCTGAATTAATTCAGCCATTGTTGAAATGTCAATAATTTGACCATCAACAATTACCCCTTCGGGAACCGGTAACGACGTGAGGGATTCTAATTTCAAGCCTTGGCGCTGCTTGCGTAGCTGAACTACATTCACCCTTTCCGGTGCAAGTTCTATCCCCACTCTTGTATTAGATTTGCCGAACAGATTATTGAAGCTTTTCACCACACTTATGCCTGGTAGACTGCTAAATGAAAAATTTACCTGATACTAAAGAATTTTTTGAGGACACCGCTAGGCGTTCGTCAAAAATCAAAAGTCAAAAATTACCAATCAAAAGGCTTTTATTTGGAAATTTTGAACTTTTTTAAATGAAATGCCTATTTACACTGTGCTGTACTAGGTAACTGATTTAGCCTATAATTTCGACAATTCTCCATAACTTTATCACCCCGATCAAGCGTAATAATACTGCTAAGATGATGCAATTGCGAAAATTCAAACAACTAGCTACTTGGGCATTAATTGGCTTGTTAACCAGTTGGATGGTAAGTTGTAGTGCGGCAAATGTTAGTACAAATACACAACAGTCTGCTTCGGGAGAGGCCACTGTTGAGTTCTGGACAATGCAACTCCAACCTCAATTTACTGATTACTTCCAAAATCTGATTACAAATTTTGAAGCTCAGAATTCTAGTATAAAGGTTAACTGGGTGGATATACCCTGGTCGGCGATGGAGAACAAAATTTTAACAGCTGTTTCAGCGAATACGCCTCCTGATGTTGTCAATCTCAATCCAGTATTTGCTTCTCAACTTGCGGGAAGAAATGCCTGGTTAGATTTAGATCCAAAAGTCTCAAATCAAGAACGTTCCTCCTATCTACCGAATATCTGGAAAGCTAGCACCCTCAATGGCAAGACTTTTGGTATTCCCTGGTACCTCACCACAAGGTTAACTATTTATAACACTGATTTATTAAAACAGGCAGGTATCAGTCAACCACCAACTACCTTCGGAGAATTAGCAAATGTGGCGCAGCAAATTAAAGATAAGACGGGGAAATATGCTTTTTTTGTGACTTTTGCACCGCAAGATTCCGGAGAAGTGTTGGAATCATTTGTGCAAATGGGTGTCACTCTAGTAAATACCGAGGGTAAAGCGGCGTTTAATTCTCCAGAAGGTAAAGCGGCGTTTCAATACTGGGTAGATTTGTATAAAAAAGGGTTACTTCCTAGAGAAGTTTTAACCCAAGGACATCGCCATGCAATTGATTTATATCAATCTGGACAAACGGCTTTTTTAGCTTCTGGGCCAGAGTTTCTCAAAACTATTGCTACTAATGCGCCTCAAATTGCTGAAGCTTCAGCCATAGCACCCCAAATGACTGGTGATACTGGTAAGAAAAATGTGGCGGTGATGAATGTAGTTGTCCCCCGTGCTAGCAAACACCCAGATGCTGCGGTAAAGTTTGCTTTATTTCTCACTAATGATGAAAATCAGTTAGCTTTTGCCAAAGCTGCTAATGTTTTACCATCTACAATTAAAGCCCTGGGAGATAGTTACTTTAAAAATGTTCCTAATACGGCTTCAACGGTAGAAAGGGCGAGAGTTATCAGTGCTGAACAACTGCAACAAGCGGAGATTTTAACCCCAACTTTGAAAGATTCTAAAAGATTGCAAAAGGCAATTTATGAGAATTTGCAAGCAGCAATGTTAGGTCAAAAATCGGTAGATAAAGCCTTGGAAGATGCGGCGCAAGAATGGGATAGTCGAGTGTAAGAACCTCACCCCGAACCCCTCTCCTTACCAAGGCTACGGTGTACACACAAGTGATCTGATCCCCCTAAATCCCCCTAAACCCCTTCGGGGATGCGCCTTCGGCGTAGAAAAAGGGGGACTTTAAGAAATTTCCCCCCTTCTCAAGGCAGGGCTGTTTCATTCCCTCAAAGGCTTATAATGTCAAGGGATATTTAGAGCGATCGCTTTAAATATCCTGAGCAAAATTTGAATTTTTTGGGTTGAAATGTAGGTTTTCCATAAGTTCTGTCCCAAAAATTATCCCTAATGATATTGACAAATCCTCCCTCCTTATCGAATGAAACAGCCCTGCTTCTCAAGGGGGGTTAGGGGGGATCGAAACGCTCTTAGGCAACTTGATAAGACTTGTGTGTACACGGTAGCCTTACCAAGGAGAGGGGAGAAAGAAGGAGAGGGGCGATTTTGAGAATATGATATTACGGTGAAAGTGTGAAAAAATGCCCGATTAAGTAGAGGGAACCACACAAGACAACTTGATTATTTGTTTGATTAAAAGCTGTTTCTAGGGCTGATGATAAGTCTGGACACGTTTCACAGATGGATAATTCTGGACAAATTTCACGCGCTATTTTGGCTAATTCTAGTGGGTTGGCTGAACTATGATCTGGTACTGGTACAAGATATAATTGGTCATGCGATGGGCTATGCCCCGCCTTTGGCGAACGCAACAAAGTTTGAAAAATATCTCTATGCTCTTTGGTCGCCAGCATTCCCATTATCCAAGTTATTTTAGGGGTATCTAAACTATCTATATAATCTCGCAGTACTTGGGCTGCACCTGGGTTATGCGCGCCATCAATTAATAATTTTTGCTGGTTCCAATTCACCCATTGCATTCGCCCCGGCCATTGGGTTTTACTCATCCCATTCACAATAGCCTCTTGACAAATCTCCCATCCTGTATTTTGGAGAATTTCTACAGCAGCTAAAGCCAAAGCGGAATTAGTTAACTGAATTTGCCCATGTAATGGTAAGGGATATTTAATGATGTGGGAGGTTTTAATAGTTTTATACTCAGCCCATCTGGGAGATATTTGATGGGCAGGTTGAGGCTTAATATATGAGCATTGTAATTCTTGAGCGCGCGATCGCACCACATTTTCCGCATCTGGTGGCAGTTGCCCCACCACCACTGGACATCCTGATTTAATAATACCTGCTTTTTCCCTAGCAATATCAGCCACAGTCGGGCCTAATTGCTGCCAATGTTCACGGCTAATTGATGTAATTATGGTCACTAATGGCTGGTCACAAACATTAGTCGCATCTAAACGCCCGCCTAAACCCACCTCTATCACTGCGACATCGACTTTAGCTTGAGCAAAATACAACCAAGCGGCGGCGGTAATCACTTCAAACTGAGTCGGATACTCATCATCAGGTTGAATCGCGTCTTGGACTTGTAAAATTAATTGGCTGAATTCCTCAGAGGAAATGGGCTGTTTGTTGATGCTAATGCGTTCTGTCCAATGGACTAAATGAGGAGAGATATAACATCCTGTACGATAACCAGCCTCAGTCAGTATAGAGTTGAGATAAGCACAAACCGAACCTTTACCATTAGTGCCGGCAACGTGAATTACTGGGACTTGGTGGTGAGGGTTGCCAAGATTTGCCAACAGTTTGATAATGCGTGACAGTCCCAGATTAACGCCGAAATGCTGAAAGGGTTTGAGTAAAGAATTGATATCCACAAGCAGAACAGGCAGGGGGGCAGGGGGCAGGGGAGATGAGGCAGGGGGGCAGGGGGCAGGGGGGAAGAAACTTACTCAGCACTCAGCACGGGCTAAACGCCCCGCTACCGCTTTAAGCGCAGCCATGCCCGCAGGGCTTTACAGCACTTTCCCCACTCAGCCCAATGAATAAAACCGGCTACCCTTGATTAGGGAAACAGCCGGTTTTACATGGATGATTTTAATTAAATTTAGGCTTCTTTGTTAAAAAAGCCTTGGAATTGTCTTAAAGCTGCGGCACCAATGTTAAACACAGCCCAACTAGCAGCAATAGCAATTGGTGCAAGAACAATAGCAATACGGTAATCGATATCCATATTTAGAACCCCTCTTTTAAGTGAAAATTAAAGTTTTATCAACTGTTCTCATTTTTATTTTTAGCTGAATTGGTGAATTTTTCCAATCCATTTGCAAAAAATATGTTACCTCTTACCGACGCTGATTTCCAGCTAAGGTGGATATCCCCATGATGGTGAGCATCTCAACCTTGAGGCTAATTAACAAGATATTGTTATATTACAATATTTTAAGCTATTTCTTGGGGTGAAAGCCGATATCGTTTCCTTTTCCAGCATGAACCAAAGCTAACTTTTTGTAACGTTCAGCGTGTTCAATCAGTTCTGCGGCTTCTGCTGCTGAAATTTGGCGCGAGACTCTACCGGGAACACCCACAACTAAGGACAAAGGAGGGATATTTTTAGTTACGACTGAGCCAGCACCAATAATGCTACCATGACCCACTCTGACCCCATCTAAAATAATTGCACCAATGCCAATCAAGCTGCCATGTTCAATGTGGGCTGAATGAATCACAGCGCCATGCCCGACAGTGACATGATTTTCTAAAATTGTGGGTAAACCTGGATCACCATGTAAAATTGCCCCATCCTGAATATTTGTACATTCGCCAATATCAATTCGTTCCACATCTCCCCGAACTACCGCACCATACCAGATGCTCGCCCCGGCTTGAATGTTTACTGAACCAATGATGACAGCGTTGGCTGCAATGAAAGCAGCTTGAGAAATATCGGGAGATGGCCAGTAAGAAGGTGTAGACACGATAGAATATGAATATGGTACCCAGGAACACTGGAGAAACTCTAAACTTTGAGGCTGGTTGCACAACCAGAATATCACGGTGTCATGTCTCTTAACTGAGTTCGATGCTAATGAAAATTGTTCAATCTGTAACTCCGTTTCTTTGCAGCAACGAGCAAACCTCCAATATAGAGGAGCCGAAGTGTAAAATCCAACTCACTGGTGCTGGTGAAGACGAAACTATGTTTGTACGCACTTCATGATGAATCCAGGCTTGCAGTACCCAATATTTGGCCCTGACATTCAGTGTCCCCACTGTCGTCAGACTATTCCGGCTTTGACATTAACAGATACCTATTTGTGTCCCCGACACGGTGCTTTTGAGGCTGACCCTAAAACTGAAGAGTTAGTTCATCTACAGTCGGGTCGTCATTGGCGACGCTGGAATAATGAATGGTATAGACAGCATACGCATCCTGATGGGATTCGCTTTGAAATCCACGAGGCACTGGATAAACTATATACCCAAGGTTACAGAGCAACACGGGTAATTATTGCTCTACGTTATCAGGAAATGATGAGTGGCTATTTGGAACGCAGTACACCTTGGCGTTCTGGACAGCCGGAAACTACCTATGCACGATTATACGGCTTACCTGTAGATTTTAGCCCAGATGGTGCGGAAGATCCTTGTTGGGATGTGATTAATTTTGATTTGGAAAAAGAGCCTGGTGTCCCTGTACGCTATCCTTATTTCCGATTATTTGAGTAAGTCAAAATTGGTGAGACATATTTGAGCAAAAATGTAGGGACAATTCATGGATTGTCTCTACTAATGACCAATGACTAATGACTAAATTATGCACCATGCTTCGATTCGGACTGCGAACATTCATCAAGCGATCGCCTTTTATGAACAGTTAGGGTTTATAGTTTGTGAACGCTTCACCACAGGTTATACTCTGGCTTGTTGGATGGAAGGGCTAAATGGCAGAATTGAATTAATTCAAATTCCTGAACCAAAACCCGCCCCGGATGCTTTTGGCGATGAACATTATGTGGGCTACTATCATCTATCTTTTGATTTAACTGAAATTACATCAGATTTACCTAGCTGGTTGACAAATTTACAATTACGTGTAGATGCGGTGGCAGATTTACCACCCCTGAAAATACTATTAGAACCCACACAGCAGCAAATAGGCGATCGCATCTGGGAGGTGGCTTTTATTGCTGATACTGATGGTTTACCTTTAGAATTTATTAGGTGTTTGGCTCAACTCGGTTAGTTATATACTCATAAATATTAAGCAAAACTGGCACTAACCGAGGTGGTTTTTGAGCGTAGCTAAACTAGCTCTTCAATATTTTGTTGTACATCTACAGGTGCTTCACTAAAGACTTTTAAATAAAACCATCCTGCCAAAATAGCACCCAAGATAGGAGCTACCCAAAATAGCCATACTTGGGAAAAAATTTGTGTCCCAGCAAATATAGCAACTCCAGTACTACGAGCAGGATTTACAGAAGTATTGGTTACAGGAATGCTAATTAGGTGAATCAAGGTGAGTGCCAACCCAATTGCTAGTGGTGCAAACCCTTTGGGAGCAAGACGGTCAGTAACACCGAGAATAATCAGCAAAAACATGAAAGTCATCACAACTTCGGTTATAAAGCAAGCAAACAGATTGTAACCACCCGGAGAATGAATACCGAAGCCATTAGTTGCCAATGGATTAGAGCCTGTGAGGACAAATCCCGCTTGTCCACTAGCAATAAGATAAGTCACGGCTCCACCGAGAGTTGCACCAAGCACTTGAGAGGCTATGTAAGGTAGTAAGTCTGAACCAGGAAAGCGCTTACCGACCCAAAGTCCAAAGGAAACAGCAGGGTTGAAATGACCACCAGAAATGTGACCGAGTGCATAAGCCCCGGTGAGTACAGTTAGCCCAAATGCCAAAGATACACCCACTAATCCGATACCTAAAGGAAAAGAAGTATTGACACTAATTTTTGCACTTTCGGTTGTGTAAGCTGCGGCTAAAACAGCACTACCACATCCGCCCAATACCAGCCAAAATGTACCAATAAATTCGGCTAAACTACGTTTGATCAGAGACATTAAAAAATCCTCATTCTATTTCAAAAATTTAAATTTTACACAGCAGTAAAAAATCAACTCTGCTAACTTCAATAAAGTTGGAGTTCAATTAGCTTCGACCAGCTTTATATTACGAATGATTGTCATTGATTTTCATCAATCCAAGTAGGTAGGCGGTAAAATTTATTAAAGAAGTATATATGTCGTTGCTGTAAGTGTTTGCGAAGCGTGCCGGAGACTTTAGCCATGCCCAAAAAGCTTTGTAGAACTTTCACAGAGCGTAACGTTGGTCATAGAATAGGCAAGGTGGCTTTTTGTAATTTGTTACCACAATTTTTGTTAGGGCTATTGATAATAATGAAGGCGTTATTTACAAAAGAAAATCATAAATTATACCTTTTTTTACAGGTAAGACTGCGACTAATCTGGAGAACTGTTGTAGCATTTTTGTTGGTATGTATTGGTTTTGGGATTAATGAGCGGGCGATCGCAGCTAATTTTACAGACAATTTATTGAAGCAACCAGCTACAGAAATTACAATTAGTTTAGGTAATTCTGCTAACGAACTTAAGTTTGAACCCGATCATTTAGAATTTGAGCCGGGTAAACGCTATCTACTGCGCCTGCATAATCCCAGCCAATTGAAGCATTATTTCACCGCCAAAGACTTTGCCGATGGTATCTGGACACAAAAAGTCCAAGCAGGCAAAGTAGAAGTTAAAGGCGCAATTCATGAACTCGAACTCAAGCCTGGTGGTGAGGCGGAATGGGTGTTCGTACCGATGAAACCAGGAAGTTATAATTTACACTGTTCCATACAAGGACATACAGAAGCAGGTATGAGTGGTGAAATTGCTATCCGTTAGTCATTGAGAGACATTGAGAGACGCGATTCATCGCGTCTCTACAAGGGAGGTATTTTCTATATCCCATATCCGATGCCCCATCAGCGTGTGGGCAAAAATAAGTTAACTTAAATATAGATATTGTTTTTCAATTAAGAAAGAATATTGCGGCTGTAGTAGTAAAACGCCAGTAATTATTAATTCCCCATGAACATTCTCAGTAACTTGCTTTCTCAAAAAACTCAGGCTCAACCTGCAAAAAAACAACGCCGAGGTATTGAAATTAAATCGCCGCGTGAAATTGACATTATGCGGCAATCAGGAAAAATTGTGGCGACTGTACTCAAAGAAATTTCTGAGCTGGTACAGCCGGGAATGACTACGGCTGATTTGGATGCTTATGCAGAAAAACGTATCCGCGAAATGGATGCGACACCAAGCTTTAAGGGATATCACGGCTTTAAGGGTTCTATTTGCTCCAGTATTAATAATGAAGTGGTGCATGGTATCCCCAATGCTAAGAAAGTAATTCGCACCGGGGATGTATTAAAAGTAGATACTGGCGCTTACTATCAAGGTTTTCATGGTGACTCCTGCATTACAATCGCCGTGGGTGATGTCACACCAGATGCAGCTAAACTGATTCGCATAGCTGAAGAATCTCTTTTTAAAGGTATTGAGCAAGTCAAAGCGGGTGCTTATTTGCTGGACTTGGCAGGAGCAATAGAAGACCATGTAAAAGGTAATGGTTTCAGTGTAGTTGAAGAATTTACCGGACATGGTGTTGGTCGGAATTTACACGAAGAACCTTCTGTTTTCAACTTCCGCACCCGCGAAATGCCCAATGTGAAACTCCGCGCCGGAATGACATTAGCAATTGAACCAATTTTGAATGCAGGTTCTAAGCACACCAGGATATTATCTGACAGATGGACGGCTGTAACTGTAGATAATTCACTATCAGCACAGTTTGAGCATACAGTCTTGGTGACAGAAACAGGTTACGAGATTTTGACAGACCGCACAAAACTTTAACAGTTATCAGTTATCAGTCAAGAGAGATAATTGGGTCTATAGCTCCAACTAAATCGGCTTACAGGTATTTTTAGGTAAATAGACCACACGGTAGGGGCGCAAGGCCTTGCGCCCCGACGACTGATAACTGTTCACTGTTCACTGATAACTGATAGATGAGGTTTTATGACTCAAGCCATAACCAAGCCCAAAGTATTAACTTATGCAGAGTTTGTAGAGTGGAAACCTGAAGGTAGACGCTATGAATTACATGATGGGGAAATTTTTGAAATGCCGCAGCCATTAGGAGAACATGAAGATATTGGCGGATTTTTGACGCTAGAAGTATCTGTGGAGATTAAACGGCTAAATCTTCCCTATACGATTCCTAAACAAGCACTGGTTAAACCACCTGAAAGCGAATCAGCTTACTTACCAGATGTTTTGATATTGAATCGGGCTAATTTGGCAAATGAACCGTTATGGAAAAAACAATCAACTGTTACTCAAGCTGCATCAGTGCCATTGGTAATTGAAGTGGTTAGTAGTAATTGGCGAGATGATTATTACAAAAAGTTAGCTGATTATGAGGAAATGGGTATTCCTGAATATTGGGTAGTGGATTATCTCGCTTTAGGGGGACGGAAATTTATTGGTAATCCCAAACAACCGACTATTTCTATCTACCAACTCATTGAAGGTGAGTATCAAGTTAGCCAGTTTCGGGGAAGCGATTCTATTCAATCGCCAGCGTTCCCAGAGTTAAATCTGACACCAGACCAAATTTTTCATGCAGGAAGTGATGGTAATTCGTAATTCGTAATTTTTTATGCAATCATCAGTTTTCATTGTTTAGAGGATACACAATTAATTTTTCTTAATTAAAATACCTGTATAACTGGTTTTATAATTAGGAATAATTGCTTGAGCTTCTTGGTAAACTGATGTGCTTTTGGGAATATTTTCTAATAAATTAATTGCTTGCTGTAATTTGTCTTTTGCCTGCTTTAAATTTGACGCTGACTGAGGTGAACTTTTTAGAAAAAAAGTAGCTTCTGTTGCTAATTTTTGCGCTAATTGAAAATCTTCTGTTGCTTTCTTTTCACTTGTAGCTCTATCATTGATAGTGCTAAGATTAAGCCGATAGAGAGCTAATCTATCATTTGCTTGAGTATAAACGGATGTTCCTTCAGGGATACTGGCTAACAAGTCTATTGCTTCTTCCCATTTTGTTTCTGCTTGTTGCCAAACTATTAAAGGATGTGGCGGTTCTTTCACTAGAGAGGAAGCTTCTAGACCAAGTTTGAGGGCAGATTTAAAGTTAGTATCTGCTGTCGATTCCTGATTAGAAATCAATGCCCTATCCTGAAAATATGGAACTTGGTTTTTAATCATCCAGCCACTAAAAATTAAGACTACTAAACTTGATGCAATCATGACAGCAGGATGGAATACTTTCTGTGATTTAAGCTTTGGTGCAACCTCTACTTGATGATTAATAACTGGTTCTGGTGGACTTTCTGGTTCAAAATACTTCAGAGATTGTTCAGCCTGTTTTGTTAAAGTTTCAAGTTTAAGAATTAAATGATTAACGGTTTCCTGTAATTCTTCACATTCATTCAGAATATCTGTTAATTCTTGAAATTTACCATTACTAGATATAATTAATTCTTGGTCATCATCTAACCATTCTAAGCTGAAGCCCGATTTTCCACAGAAACATGATACACCTAGCAAAATTGTTAACAAACTAGGAATTTTTTGAATGGTATGGAAAATATAATTTAATTTCGCTTTTACCTCCAAGGCTTCTGCTTGAGAATTTCTCAGTTGCTGGAGTTGTTGCTGTAAAATCTGAGGGACGGCAAATGCTAAGTTAATTTTTAAGCTATCACTAAGTCTTTGAACTTGAGCAGATAAATTTAAATGGTTACTATCAGCATTGATTTGACTAACTAATTCAGCATCACTTAAAATATCTGCGGATATAACATGAAGAAAATCACCCCATTCAATCCAAGAATCAATTTTTGATTGGAGGTCATTAATTGATATTTCTGTGGTGGGATGGCCGAATTTTGCCATCATATATCTTGTTCTAGCAGTTATCGCTGTACTTCCAGAAAAAACATTCGGTATAGATAGACTGGCTAATGCTGCAACATGAGGTAACGTACTAATCGAAGAATTTTGGACTTTGGCAAATCTAAGTTCTTGAATAATTATTTTTTGAGCGTTCCGTAGTTGATCCTGAATATTATTAATCCAGACAACTTGTGGCATAATGTCTTGTGAACTACCAAGATTCAACTTCAGACTAAGAACAAGTTGTGGTAGTTCATTAACAATTTTTTCTAAGTTAGCCATAAATATACCTTGGCGGTTTGTCGAAAGTTTATGCGAAACAATTAAAATAACTATGCAGTGATTTGATGATTGAGCAAAAGTTTAACCCCGCCTCTTGAAGTTCTGTCTCGTGGTTGATTGACAAATTTGAGAATCTATATGATACATGGTTCCCGTAAATTAGATGAAAGTAACAATTTTAATCAAAAAATTCAGTAATACACAAGATAACCATCAACTAACATAATGAACGAAATTGATTTAGCTTTTACCCCAGCACTCGAATTGGCGAACTTGATTCGTCGCCGGGAAGTGTCGCCGTTAGAGTTGGTGGAATTATATTTAAAGCGGATTCAGCTATTGAACCCTCAATTAGGCAGTTACTTTACAGTGACAGCAGAATTGGCGATCGCAGATGCTAAAGTCAAAACAGAGACACTGGCAACCACCTCAGAATTACCACCATTTTTCGGTGTGCCAATTTCCATTAAAGACCTCAATGCTGTGGCAGGTGTTCCCTGTAACTACGGTAATCCGGCATTAATCCAAAATATCCCTGACTACGATGATGGGGTAGTAACTCTGATTAAGCAAGCTGGATTTACTATTCTTGGCAAAACCGCCACCTCAGAATTAGGTTCATTTCCTTACACCGAACCTACAGGTTTTCCCGCAGCTAGAAATCCCTGGAATTTAGAATATACTCCCGGCGGTTCCAGTGGTGGTGCAGCAGCAGCTGTAGCCGCAGGACTATGTGCGATCGCCCAAGGTTCCGATGGTGGCGGTTCAGTGCGGGGGCCTGCGGCTTGCTGTGGTTTAGTAGGTATCAAACCATCACGGGGTAGGGTAACTCACGCACCCGTAGGAAATCGCGTAGCTGGAATTGCCACTAATGGACCAATTGGGCGGACTGTAGCTGATACTGCTGCCCTTTTAGATATCATGTCTGGCTACTTCACCGGTGATCCTTACTGGCTACCCGATCCTGAACCTTCATTTTTGGCTGCTACTACAGAAAAACTCGGTAATCTCCGCATTGCTTTTAGTACAAATATCCCTCCCTTGGGCGAAGCCGACGCTAATTGTCAGCAAGGGGTACTGCAAACAGTCAAATTATTAGCAGAATTAGGTCACACAGTAGAGGAGAAATGCCCTGATTTGACTGATTTAGTTGAACCGTTTCAAACCGTCTGGCAAGGTGCGGTAGCGGCTTCTGGAATCCCCATTGAGGCGTTACAGCCAGTGAATCGTTTGCTGTTTTCGCGCACAGGTTCCGTGGGTGAATACCTCCGCGCTGTTTCTCAAATGCAGATTGTCGCTAGGCAAATTGTGGCGTTTTTCGATACCGTAGATGTACTAGTATTACCCGTTTATCTGCATTCCCCGATTCGGGTGGGAGAATGGGCTAATTTGAGTCCAGAAGAGACATTCCAAAAAATTATCCACTGGGTAGCACCTTGTCCAGCCTTTAACGCTACCGGACAACCTGCGATCGCACTTCCGGTAGGATTTGATAGTAATGGTTTACCCATGAGTGTACAGCTAGTTGGCAAACCTGCGGCAGAAGCAACTTTAATTAGCCTTGCGGCGCAACTAGAAGCAGCAAATCCCTGGATTCAACATCGTCCGGATTTTGCCACCTTAACTTAAATTATGCAGGCATCTTTAGCACAACTCTCAGAAATTATCGTGTTTGCTGGGTTAGAAACCGCAGACAAGGAAAAACTGCAACCTGACACCTTGGTGCAAAGTTACAGCAAAGGAGAGATTATTCTGCATGAAGGCGATCGCCTACCAGCAAAGTTATATGCTGTAGTTAGTGGTTCTATTCAAGTAACTAAGACAGCAACCACAGGCAAAGAAACGATTTTGCGGGGACTGAATGCTGGGGAAATTTTCGCTGCGCCTGCGCTTTTAGGGAATGGGATTTCACCAGCAACAGTGACAGCTGAATGCGATTGTGAAATTCTCACCGTCCAACGTCAAGCATTACTCCAAGCCATCCAAAATCAGCCGGAAATTGCCTTACGAATGTTGATGGTTTTTAACAATCGGATTCAGCAATTACATGAAACAGTACATGGATTAGTTTCGGAAAGAGCAATTATTCGCCTGACTAGATTAATCCAATATTTTGCGAAAGCATCAGGAACCGAAATCAGTTCCCAAGGTGAGATTTTAAAAGTTAAATTATCATACTATCGGATGGCGCGGAGTATTGGCATTACTTACGAAGAATGTGTAAGGTTAATTAAAAGTTTAAATTCCGTAGTTGCCTATAGTCGGGGTGGTAAAATAATTATATTGGATAGTCAGAAATTAGAGGCGATCGCATCTGGAAACATAGATTATTAAATAATAATTGTAGGTTGGGTTGCGCTGCGCTTAACCCAACCTACGTCCAATATACTATTTTAGCTGTGTCAGTCCACCAAGTTATAGCCTTTCCTAATCATATAAGGTATATCATAGCCCCCTCGTCGCTTGCCGGGAGGGGGTTAGGGGTGGGGTTATTGTACTGTTACTAATAGCCATTATTATTCACATTTAATTAAATCTAGTTGTAATGAACCGGCTCATCACAACTAACTTTTATCCCACTTCAGCCAACTGCTAAACTTACCCTCTCTTGTTCACGAGATGCGACAACTAGAACTAAACAAAGTGCAGCCACAGCTTTTTGCCATTCTTGCCTGATTTGCTCATCTTCCACACCTGTAAACAGTCCTACCAAGCGAGGAATAGCAGCTTCTAAAGCCAGACGCGGAACTGGACGATGTAACTCTACTAAATGAGTTAAACTTTCTCGATTATGCACAAAATCGATTACCCATTTTGTCGTATGATCTGGACTATCAGGAACACGTTTGACACCTAACTCATTTTTCAGCCAGTGGTAAAAAGGCGGTAATTCCTTAGCTAAAATGCCTCCGGCTGTAGGTAAAGTTTCTCTGAGCAAATTAGTATCTAAACTATTTAGTTTGGCTTGCAGTTCAGGTGAATTTAACAACTCAATCAGCGATTTTGTCAAGATAGCTTCTAATTGAATTGGAGAAACATCTAAATGTTCTGTGAAGGTTGAAATTAACATTGACATTTGCTAAAAGTCCTATTTATCTATTTTTTCAGAAAGGGTGAGTAAAAAAGCTAAATTTTCTTCTGCTTTTAAAGCATGGGGTGTATTAGCAGGCATCAAGATAAAAACCCCAGGTTCAAGGGTAATATCTTTACCTAATAATGTAAGTACACCTCTACCTTCTAAGACATTAACGGTGGCATTGCGAGTAGACGTATGTTCGGAAATCTCAGTTGTCGCTGCTAGACAAAATAAAGTGTATTGGCACGCTTTATCTTGAGTTATGACTTTGCTGAGAACGCCTGCACTGGGATATTCAATTTGTTCTCGCAGTTGGGTAATTAGAGATTGGTTTTTTGTTGTTTGATTAGTCATATTTTTGAGGTTTTGATTTGAGATATTATTAGGAATAATATCAACTCTGCATGATAGCTGATGTGGTGTAGTCTGGAGGAACTAACCGCATATCGCTAAAGCGAAAGCTCCGCTAACGCGCAGCGTATGCCCCCAGGGCTTTAGTACGCAAAGTACACAAAGAAAGAAGGAAAGAAGGAAAGAATTTATATGGCTAGCTATTGAGCGACAGCGCACAGAATGATATAGCCTAATTCTTGATGGTATTTTTGGAAAATATGGCGCATTTCTAATACTCTTCGGCGGATATATTTCTGCGTCAGGATATTCCACAAAATCTGAATGGTGTTAAAAATACCTTCATCTTGAAACATCTTCCTTAAGTTTAATAAACTCATCTTTCCAGTTTGATGTTTCTCTACTTCTAATCCTGCTTTCGCACAAGCTCCAATCCAGTTATCGGCTGAAAGTGGTGTAGAATTAACTCGAATTATTTTTGCTAAATCAGCACTAATTTTCTCTTCTTTGTCAGTTGCTAATAATTCATGGGAAAGAAACTTACCTCCCGTTTTGAGTCGGTTGTGAATTCCCTGCAAAATCTTGGCTTTCCCGGCTGGAGACTGCATTGTGAGAATGGCTTCAGCTAAAACGTAATCAAACTTTCCTGGTATGACATCCAGATGAAAAATATCACCTTCAATGATTTCAATTTGATTTTCTAACCCAGCAGCGCGGACGTTTTCACGCGCACGAACTACACTCTCAGGATTTTTTTCTATCCCTACTACTTTCACATGGTAGCGTTGCGCCAGAGATATTGCACTGTATCCAAAGCTAGAAGCTAATTCTAAGACTGTTTCACCAGGCTGAAAATTCGCCCATTGGCATAATTTTTCTGTTGCTATTCTTCCACCAGGACGCAGATATTTTTTACCTGCTGCGGCTAAAACTTGGTGTCCAGAAGCTGTTTGGAAATTGAGGATAGCGTTGGTCATCTCTGTAACCCTCCGAACTGCTTATATCCTCAATTTGTCATAAATTTATGCTGCTGTCTCTGAGGTAGCTCAAAGAAGGAAATTATCTTTGGCAGTTTGCACCTTGGGGAGTAGCATCAGGATAGAAGGTAACTATAGCCTGTTGTCTTCGCACAAAAACTTTAGGAAAAGTTTTGCCAGTATCTTGGTCTCGGACATTAAAAATACAGGCTCCTTCAGAATTTCTTTGGAGCTTAAAAATTTGGGTAGCATCTACAAGCAATTCTTGAGCATTACTCAGATAACTATAGCCTTTAATTACATCTGTAAATGTGCGGTTTCCTTGGTTAATTACCACACCCATTGTATAAATGACACCAGGAACCACTTCTTCACGCCTTTGATTATTTGGTAAGCGTCCGCCAATTCCTTCATTTTGTAACTGTAAATATCTACCATAAAAATGCAAGCCACCAATTTTATTATCGCTCTTAAGTTCGCCACAAAAAATATGTTCAAACCCCCGATTTTTAAACCAAACATCGGTTAAATCTTCGATAAATTCGGTTTTATTCCTGCGTCCTGGACGAATTTCGCCGCCGCTAACTGTTTGAAGCTTCTGTAATACACCTGGGTAAGAGGATAACAACTGTTTAAATTTATTCCGGTTAACTCTTGTTCCTATGGAACCACAGATATTGAGAACAGCTTTGTCAAAGGGATTTAGCAGTGGTGCGGGTGGTGTTATGTCTAATCTCTGACCTCTGGGAAAACCTATAGGAATCGGGTTATTGATATTATCGAAAAATGGCAAAAGTTTAGCTGGTGGCTGAGACTGTGCTTGTGCGGTATTTTGCATCCCCAGGAAGCAAGCTAAGAATAATAGACTTATAAGTCTGTGAAGTCGCTGCTTTACCGGCTTAAGGTGTGTTTTGGGCATATTTTTTGATTGGTAAGTTGACTTTGCAGGGAATACTCAAATTATGAGTTAAGTCTTTTATATACCAATATTGATGGAAATTATCGAAGAAACGCGCACTAGATTACGACTCAAGCACCGACCGATTCGTGTATGGTTGTTTGGAGGGTCATTTTTTATTGGCTGTTTGGTTTTCTTAATTTACTTCTTGTGGTTTGAATTTGCAGCCGCTACTCTCACTTGTCAACGCCCTTTACCTAATGAAATTAACTGTGAATTGAGGCGGTCTAGTTTGCTGGGAAGGAAGGAGAGGCTGAGAATTTTTGATATCCAGGACGCATACGTGAAAACTACCAAAAGTAGCAAGAGTACAAGTTATCGTGTGATGATTGTGACTTCCTTGGGAGAACGTGAGATGATATCAAATCAGAGTTATAGAGAAAATCAGCGAGTTTCCCAGGAAATTAACAATTTTCTCTATTCTGGGCAAAAGTATTTATTAGTCAAACAAAATCAACGCAACTTTCTATTTTTCTTAAATTTAGTTCTGTTAATTATCACGGCTGATGGGATTTTTTTAGCAACAAAGCCCGTGACTAATTGTACTTTCTACAAAAGTCTGAATCAGGTATTTATCGAGCGTAAAAGTTTGATGCGTCAGCAAGTTATTGAGGAACCACTAGAAAATATTCTGCGTGTGGATATTCGAGACAAACAATTTAAATATAATAAGCTTTATCGCGCGGTGATTGTGCTGAAATCTTTCGATGAGATTCCTATTAATCCAGAATATACTGATGAAAAAAGCGTCCGCTATGCGGTAGCTAGGATAAATTCTTTTTTGGATTATATGTAGTGAGGGCTGGAGTTTTTAACTGAGAACTGAAGCCCCAAATATTTTCAGTAAATCAAACTAAGTGATTGGTCAGTTGACTTTGAAGGGAATACTTACAGCAGTTTTCATGTATTTAGACCACAAGCTGATATCTGTATTTCTTTCTTCCTTTGCGTCTTTGCGCCTAACGTACTTCGTACTAGAGCCTACGGCACGCTCCGCGAACGCTACGCTAATGCGTGAGATTTTAAACTGTGGTTCATTTACCTGAAAATCGCTGTAAGTTATACAGCATATTTCAAACGAAATAGGCATTATGAATAAAATAGCATTTTATGGAAGTATTTATTCTGGTGATTATAACATAGTTGCTTCTATCTTAAAAAAGTGGCTATTAACAGATAACTTAGACATTAAAATAAGACTCCGTGGCGAAGAAATATTATATGAAAAGGAGAAAATTTACTTGTATTGTTATAATGCAGTCATTGATGAAGTAGAAGAACCAAGTTTTTTGCTGGAAGGTAATATATCCGAAACACTTGACCAAGTAAAAGCACTGCTACAGCAACTCTTACAAAAGTATCGAGAGCAAGATATAAATAGTAATTTTGAATGCGTTGAAATAAATGAAGATGGAAATGAAGTGAGTGAACAATTATATATAAAATAAACTAGGACATAGAATCCAAAAAGTATTAGTAGGCAGTAATTATTAGCATATCAATTAAGTTAGGTAACACCAAAAAATTAATTACCCAAAAATTGTAGTAGCGTGACAAGCCTAAAGCAGTGCATTAGAAGTAGGTTGGGTTGCAATACTGTTCGGTTAAGAAAATTCGTGAGCCGAAAACCCTTGTAGAGACGTTACATGGAACGTCTCTACATCCCTTAACCGAAAGGTATTGGGTTGGGTTGCGCTGCGCTTAACCCAACCTACATTTTTTTCTTTTATTTGTAAATCGCCTGAAGTTTTATTTGAGGGCTGTAGCCCTCACTACAAGCGTTAATTACACTTTCTTTAACCAGCTAAACATGGCGCGTAAATCTTTGCCGACTTCTTCAATGGGATGTTCGGCTTCTTGGCGGCGCATGGCGGTAAATCCTGGTTTACCAGATTGATTTTCTAAGACGAATTCGCGTGCAAATTGCCCAGATTGAATTTCGCTGAGAATCTTCTTCATTTCAGCTTTGGTGTTGGCGTTGACAACACGTGGTCCACGAGTGTAGTCGCCATATTCGGCTGTGTTAGAAATGCTATCACGCATTTCGGCTAGTCCACCTTCTACAACCAAATCAACAATCAGTTTAACTTCGTGGAGACATTCAAAGTAAGCCAATTCTGGTTGATAACCTGCTTCTACTAAGGTTTCAAATCCAGCTTTAATTAAGGCGCTTAAACCACCACACAATACGGCTTGTTCGCCAAATAAATCTGTTTCGGTTTCTTCGCGGAATGTGGTTTCCAGAATTCCGGCGCGTGTACCACCAATACCTCTAGCGTAAGCCATTGCGCGATCGCGTGCCTGACCACTAGCATTTTGATAAACTGCAAACAGGGCTGGTACGCCTTGTCCTTGTTCATAAGTCCGGCGCACCAAATGTCCAGGGCCTTTGGGTGCTACCATTACCACGTCTACGTTAGCAGGTGGTACTACTTGTCCAAAGTGAATATTAAAACCGTGGGCGAAGGCGACAACATTACCTTCTTGCAGATTTGGTTCAATTTCTTCTTTGTAAACTGTCTTTTGGACTTCATCAGGTAACAAAATCATGATGAAATCAGCAGCTTTCGCAGCATCCGCCACAGGTTTCACAGTTAAACCAGCTGCTTCGGCTTTTGCTGCTGACTTACTACCCGGATATAGTCCCACAATCACAT
Organism: Anabaena sp. CCY 0017; assembly: GCF_963920885.1. Taxonomy (NCBI): domain Bacteria; kingdom Bacillati; phylum Cyanobacteriota; class Cyanophyceae; order Nostocales; family Nostocaceae; genus Anabaena; species Anabaena sp. CCY 0017. The sequence goes on from NZ_CAWUDG010000007.1 coordinate 92,218, forward strand.
TCAAACCACTATCTTTTAGATTCAAAGCGTGGGCATGACCTTGGGAACCATAGCCAATAATGGCAATTGTTTTTCCAGCCAAAAGGTCTAAATTGGCATCTTCGTCATAATACATCCGGGCCATAATATGCATCTCCTGTCAGCAGCATGGTCATTAATTAGCAGCTTTCGATCATACCTTAAATCAGTGGACAGTGAACAGTGAACAGTGATCACGCCGATTTGTCTCTGAACTGATAACTGATAACTGGTCAAGAAGTGGCTTGATCAATTTTTTGTACTTCTGCATCTGATAGTTTGACATTGACAGCAAGTACTGTGTCTTCAATGCTGGAAACTTGACTAGCGCCAGGAATAGGCAAAATACAGGGGGATTTGGAACGCAACCATGCCAAGACGATACAGTATAATGATACGCCTTTTTCTTGGGCTAATTGGGCGACCGCCTGAATATCTGGCAAGTTGGCATGACGACGCATTCCCCCAAAGGGACTCCAAGGTAAAAAGGTGATTTTTTCCTGTTCACAATATTGCAATACGCCATCGGTTTCTGGCTGTCTGTGCCAAGGACTGTATTGATTCTGCACAGAGACAATATCTACTACATCCCGTGCTTGTTTAATTTGCTCTACGGAAAAGTTAGAAACTCCCACAAATCGAATTAAACCGGCTTCTACAGCTTCTTTGGCTGGTGCTAGGGATGCTTCTATGGTGTAATTAGGATCTGGAGAATGGTATTGCCACAAATCAATGGGTTTGTCTCCTCCGAAAATTTCAAAGCTTTCACGAATGGTTTGGCGTAAATGTTCTGGTTTGCCGTTACGTCCCCAACTACCATCAGGTCGCATTAAACCGCCTTTGGTGGCGACAATGACTTGACTAATATCACCTTTGTAAGTTTTCAGGGCTTGGTGAATTAGTCGCTCGTTGTGGTGCTTATCTGATTCATCTTTGCAGTAAGAATCAGCAGTATCAATAAATGTCACCCCCAAATCCAAAGCCCGATGAATGACTGCAATTGATTGGGCTTCAGGAGGGCGATCATAAATTGACATAGGCATTCCACCCAAGCCGATTGTACTCACGTATACACCTGTATTTCCTAGTTGTTTGGTTTCCATGCTTCTAGTTTTAGTTTGCAGTACTATATTTATTAACTGCTGAGGAATTTTTGACAATTCATCTATGGGGTGGTTTATCGAATAGCAAGAAAGATCCCCGACGAATTGAAGGATACATCTGGCGAATAGGGGGTCTAACCCCCTAAAAAGGTTGAGAGCAGCAGGTAAGAAGATACATAGAGTGGAGTATCTGATGGTATTGGCGTATGACACTGCATCCAAAAAATGAATGGGAAATACCCTAATGAAATGGAGAGGACTAAAGTCCCCACTACAAACCTCTTTAACAAGGCATTAACGCATTTTGTCTTCCTAATACTTCCATATCCTCTGCATCTAACTCCACAGGAATACCACTGCGAATTAATTCGGAAAAATCTTCATTGGGAACCATGACAGTTAAAGTATATAAGCGATTCTTCCCTGTATTCTTAATTAAATGAGTGCCAGTTGGAGGTACTAATAAACTATCCCCGGCTTGAATTTGGACACTCTTACCATCACACATAGCTACCCCTTCCCCTTTGAGGACAAAAAACATTTCTACCGCCCATTGATGACGATTTGGTGGTGTTTGTCCACCTACATCAAAAATTTCGATGCAGGAAGTTAAAGAAGTATTAGCATTGATGGAATCAAAAATAATCGCCAACCGATTTGAGTCTTGTGGACTGATACGATATGTTTGATAGTCCTTGGGAGACTTGATAATAGGAATTACACATTTAGTAGCGTCCATAGATTCATCCCCTTACAATTGATAACGGTAAATACTCTCTACTCAGCACTCATCACATCTCTTTCCTTCTTCTTCCCTTCTTCCTTTGTGTACTTTGCGGTTAGTTCCTCATATATTCACACCACCCAATTAAGAAGAAAGCACTTTTAAAATCGCTTCTGAGTCAGTCACAAAACCAAAACATTGATTAACGTTGTATAATGTTGCCTGCCAACAATACTCAGGAGAAGTAGTAGCTGTGCAATTCTTAACTAAAATGCAGTCATATCCTAAAAAATTGGCATCACATAGGGTAGTCATCACACATTGATCAGCATTCACACCCCCAAATAATAGTGTCGTTCTTCCCAAGTTCCGCAGAATACTATCTAAAGGCGTATCCCAAAACCCACTCATCCGGTATTTATCCACACAGATGTCTTCTGGTAGCTGTTGCAGTTCATCTACTACTGCCGCCGCCCAACTACCCGCCATCAGGACTTTAGCACCATTGTTGGGCAGAGGATCACCCAATCCTACGCCGTCTCCTGTAGGGTTATAGACGTGCAGTAAACCAGCACTAATGTTGAGTAAGTCGGGACGATTTCCCCAGTTCAGCCAAATCACCGGCACATCCACAGCACGTAGTTTTGGCAGTAAACTATTTAAAGGTTCTATGGGTTGACGGGCTGGTGTCACATCCACACCAATATGCGCTAACCATCCATCAGGGTGACAGAAATCGTTTTGCATATCAATGATGACGATCGCAGTTTTTGCCAAGTCCAGGCGCAGAGTTTTAGTTTCCGTTGGTAAAATAACGGTTTGTGGGTACTTTGCAGGACGAGTAATATCTGCGAGCGCCTGATTCACAGTCCACGCATTTGGTTCAACTCCCAACGTCCGTAATGGCAGATTCATAAATTACAACACCCAACACAGTTCTTAAATTTGTAACTTGAATTGCTCCTGTTTGTTCGATTACTTAATTAAGGTTAAATAAAGTGGATTTTACGATTCAAAATGTTCTGATTGCCACCAACGACGATTATGCAACTGTAGATGTGCAGGTTGTCGATGGTAAAATAGCGGCGATCGCACCAAATTTAGATGTCATCGGTACTACCTTTGATGGTAGCAATAAACTATTACTCCCTGGTTTCGTTAACGCCCACACCCATTCATCAGAAATGTGGCAACGGGGGATTATGTCAATTTTCCCTTTAGAATTATGGCTAGCCGAATTATATGACTTTGCGCCCTTAGATTTAGAAAAAGTTTATCTGAGTGCTTTGGGAACAGCTGTAGAAACTTTACTTTCCGGTGGAACCAGTGTAGTAGACCATTTGGTGTTGACTCCTGGACAAGAATTAGAAACCATCGCCACTGCGGTACGTGCTTATCGAGAAGTGGGTATTCGGGCTTTTATTGCGCCCCTAATTCAAGATGAATCCCTCACAGCCGGTATCCCATCAGGGGAGTCAGTGCAGAACCATGAACCTTATTTTCGCTCAACTGCGGCGACATTAGAAATTATAGAAGCAGCGGTGGAGAAATTTCATCGTCCCGAAGAAGGTGTGAGTCTATTAGTTGCACCCACGGGGATACAATTGTGTAGTGATGCTTTATTTGAAGGCTGTATTGAATTAAGCGATCGCTATAATCTTTGTCGTCACTCCCATTTATTAGAAACCAAAGCCCAAGAAAAACTCGCCCAAGAAAAATACGGTTGTACTGCGGTTGAACATTTGCAACGGATTGGATATTTAGGCGATCGCACATCATTGGCACATTGTGTCTGGTTAAATGATCATGATATTCAAATTCTCGCCCAAACCCAATCAACAGTTGTCCATAATCCCTTGAGTAACCTGCGTTTAGGCAGTGGAATCGCCCCAATTTTAAAATATATTCAATCTGGCGTAAACGTAACTTTTGGCTGTGATGGAGCTTCTAGTAACGACTCCCAAGACTTGCTAGAAGCCATCAAAATCGGTTCTATCCTGCACAACATTACAGACTCAGACTATCAAAACTGGATCACACCCAGAAAATCTGTGGAAATGGCATCATTAGGAGGAGCAAAAGGACTAAATGTAGCTGACAAAATCGGTTCCCTTACCGTAGGTAAACAAGCCGATTTAGTACTTTATGACCTCAAAAGTTTATCATTACTTCCTCGCACAGATCCCATAGGTTTATTAGTATTAGGTCGCCCCACGAACGTTGTCCATAGTGCTTGGGTAAACGGGAAACAAATAATTAGCAATTATCAAATTGACACCATTGACGTAGATAACTTAAAACAAGAACTATTTAATCGTAGTCAGTGGGAAACAAAACGCAAATCTCAAACCGTCGCCCAAATAGAAACTCATTATCGCCACGTCATGGACTTATAACCCACACAAAAATTTCCTCCGCGCCCCTTTGCGTTAAAATCTTAAACTTGTTAACGCTTAAAATAACCCAACCGCCAATTATCTGGTTTCCGTAACTGATCCAGCTGACCTTCAGCAATTAACTTCAGAGCAATTCGAGTGTTTAAAAATCCCCTAATGATGGTGTAATTTTTTTCTTCATCAACTCCAGATGAAACCTTGCCAATATCCTGAAATCTGCCGCAATAAGTTCGATCTCCAGGGATGGTAACTGTGAATAAACCCTCACTTCGGTACTCACTAGGAATTAAAAATAAAGCGTAGACATTATGTGGACCACGCCAAGGTCGGACGACTAACTTATCAGGATGGGTGTAAGATTTTGCCTCTTGTTGTTTATGAAATCCCCATTGCTGACAGGTAATTAACGGACGTTTTTTCGAGATATAAGCAGAAATCTCAGAAAAACTCAGAACACTGAATAAGCTAAGTAAGAATAAGGTGTAAAGGATGATTTTTCTCACTTGTCAAATACTAAGCTAGTTCTTTAAGATTATATTTTAGCTAGTAAATCAAAAATGTGTCCCTTGTTAGTTACGTCTTTTTTTCTCCACACTCACACCTAAAGCCCTCAGTGATTGATTTTCCCGGCTTTGGCTGTGGGTGATATTTTTATAGACTTTAATACTGTTAATGTATTTTTTGAAGATTGAATAAAAATATTAAATTAAATCGGCTTCTTCAAATACCTGTCTTGTAGTTAATTCTAAACCAGGCAGGAGTGGATTCACAATCAGCATATTATCTGTATACACTTGACTCGAACCATCAGGTAAGAAAACTCTAATACTAACAGCTTCCGGGTCTACAACCCAAACGATGGATACACCCGCAGCTAAATAATCCTTCGCCTTCTCCTCAAATTCCTTTATAGTTTGGTCAGGTGAAATAATTTCAATTACCAATTCTGGAATCGCTGGACAAGCTTCATTGCGCTTCCAACTGGCGGGTAAACGTTCATAGGAAATATAAGTTAAATCAGGAACAGGAACCCAATCTTTACCTTGACGCTTTAAAATAACAGTCCATTCTGTACCTACTCTACCTTTGCCTTTACACCATAAACGAATTAATAACCCTAACGCTAGCTGTAAAGTTGAATGAAAAAATTTTGGAGACACTTTCGGGACGGCCTGACCATCAACAAACTCATAGTTTACATCGTTTTCTGGTAGGTTCAGAAATTCTTCTAGAGTCAGTGTTGTTCGAGTATTAACCATACTTTTATCCTACCCAGAGAAAAAGCGGGGAATGACAATCATTAAAATTTATACGCTATCACAGATGCGTTCGCGGAGCGCTGCTGTAAGCAGATCGCTTGACTGTTGCTAAATTAACAAAGAATATGAGAATTAAGCCAAGCTAGCTAAAATCGCTCATGATATCTAATTCTACTCGTTTCCCGGATGTTAAAAATCATTGGGCCAGCCTATTTATTGAAGAATTAGCGGCGCGTCGCATTTTAAATGGTTATCCTAATGGGACTTTTCGACCTGATAACTCAGTCACTCGTGCTGAATTTGCCGCTATACTTGGATCTGTATTTACAGTATCTGCCAAGCGTCAGTATGTCCCCTTTGCTGATGTTCCGGCTAATCACTGGGCGATAAATGCCATTAAAAAAGCTTACGAAACAGGGTTTCTCATCGGTTATCCTGACGGACGTTTTCGCCCCAATGACAGAATTTTCCGCAGCGATGTTTTAGTGGCTATGGTCAATGGTTTGGAAATGGCTGCTGCTGTCAAACCAGACTTGCTGAGTGAATTACCGGAAATCTATCAAGATGCAGAGAAAATTCCTGGCTATGCTAGAAGTCAAGTGGCGATCGCAACTAGAACTGAATTAGTAGCTAGTTATCCCAATGTCAAATTACTTAACCCCACTATAGCTGCAACTCGTGCAGAAGTGGCAGTTATGGTTTACCAAACTTTAGTTTATTTAGGTCAAGCTGATAAAATTAAATCAGACTATATCATACTTCCGCCAAAAATTGAACCCATTTCTCAAACAATTAGCTTGAATCATCGGCGAGAATTTCGGGGGGCGTGGGTGACAACAGTATGGAATAGTGATTGGCCTTCTAAAGCCGGACTTTCCACAGCAGAACAGCAAGCTGAATTTATCGAAATTGTCACTCGACTCCAAGCGCTGAATTTTAACGCCCTGATTTTACAGGTACGTCCAGAAGGCGATGCTTTGTATGCTTCCCAGTTAGAACCGTGGAGTGCTTGGTTGACAGGAACTCAAGGTACAGCACCACAACCATATTATGATCCTTTGGAGTTTGCGATCGCCGAATGTCACAAACGCAATATTGAACTTCATGCTTGGTTCAACCCCTACCGCGCCAAAACTAGCATCGCCGCCAGACCCAACGCCAGACCCCATATAGCTTTGACTAATCCTGAAGTCGTTTACCAATGGGGTAATCAACTATGGATGGACCCAGGAATCAAATTCGTCCAAGACAGGGCTTACAACGTGATCATGGATGTTGTGCGCCGCTATGATATTGATGCTGTTCACCTCGATGATTATTTTTATCCCTATCCTATCCGGGGTCAAGACTTCCCCGACGATAAAACCTATGCAACATATAGATCCGCAGGTGGTGGACTGAGTTTAGCAGACTGGCGACGGCAAAATGTTGATCAAATGGTATTGCGCCTATTTCAAGGAATTAAAGCCACAAAGCCCCACGTTAAATTCGGCATTAGTCCCTTTGGCATTTACCGACCAGGACAACCACCAGGAATCAATGGCTTAGATGCCTATAATGTCCTGTATGCTGATGCGAAAAAATGGTTAGAACAAGGCTGGGTAGATTACATAGCCCCTCAACTTTATTGGCGCATCGACCAAACAGCACAGAGTTATCCCGTCTTGCTGAAATGGTGGACAGAAATTAATCCTCAGCAGCGACATATATATGTAGGTAACAATCTTAGTCAACTCGATGGCAAAGCTTGGAAAAATGACGAAATTGACAAACAAGTGATCATTAGTCGCAACCTAGCCGCTAACTTGTCACTGGGTAATATTTTCTTTAGCATGAGTTCGATTAATCAAAATCGTCAGGGAATTGCTGACAGTTTCCGCAATTCCCTTTATACCACCCCGGCAATAGTACCCACTATGTCATGGCAAAATGCAACAGCACCAATACCACCCCATAGACTAGAAGTTAATAATCGCCGCCTCAGTTGGGACCCTGGTATTAATCAACCGGTTCGTTCTTGGACACTTTATCGGCAGACTGGTAACACTTGGATACTTCAACGAATATTGTCTGCTGGGACAACCTTCGCCACTGTCCAACAAGCCGGAAACTATGCAGTGTGTACAGTGGATAGGTTAGGGAACGAGAGTCAGGGTTTGATGATTACAGTCAATTAAATCAGTGAACAGTTATCAAGGTATAAGCTGGACATGAAACCAATCATATCTCTTGACTGATAACTTATAACTGTTAAAACTTGGTGTCCCCTGAACAATCAAATAAATGTAAACCTAACCGCCGGGAAAGTTCCTCACACACCTTGACTCCCCGGACACTATTACCACGCACATCTAACAATGGCGAAAATACACCAATGCCCATTTTGTGCGGTGCAACTGCTATAATTCCACCACAAACGCCACTTTTAGCCGGAATACCAACTGTATAAGCCCATTCACCCGAAAAGTTGTACATCCCGCAAGTGTACATGACGCTGAGAATATCTTTGATATGACGACTATCTACCGCTTGTTCGCCTGTAACCGGGTTAATACCTTTGTTAGCCAGAGTCGCCGCCATCATTGCTAAGTCTTGGCAATTCACGATCACAGCGCATTGCTGAAAGTAAAGATCCAAAACTTCTTCAATATTTTGGTCAATCATGCCAAAATTGAGCATTAAATGTGCGATCGCGCGGTTACGATGTCCCGTACTGCGTTCAGAGGTAAAAACAGAGATATCCACCAGTGCATCGCGTCCGGTATATCTCCGAAACATATCCAGCACCCGGTTTAAGCGTTCGGTTGCACCAGATCCTTTAATCAAACTGGTAGTAGCGATCGCACCTGCATTTACCATTGGGTTATAAGGTCGCTTCGATTGTTCATCGAGAATAATGGCGTTAAATGCGTCTCCTGTTGGTTCAACACCAACTCTAGTTAACACATAATCCCGTCCATGATCTTCTAAAGCCAGTCCATAAGCAAATACCTTAGAAATGGACTGGATGGTAAATTGCTGCTGATAATCCCCCACTTGGTAAATCTGTCCATCTACAGTCACAATACAAATGCTGAATAATTCTGGATTTACCTTCGCCAGTTCGGGAATATAGTTGGCTAATTTACCCTCTCTCTGGGACTTGTATTTGGAATACAACTCGTTGAGAACAGCTAAAAATGGTGCTGAGACGATTTCTAAATCTTCTGAATTTACTGGATTTGCCATAAAGCTGATAGGTTACTCTTAAAAATCATATTTGAGTCAATATGGCAAGCGAAAATGCCCGTATTTTTTGCTACACAGTTTTTCATGTACTCCTGCCAGCGTAGCTTTTTAGATTGTCTCATCATTGATTTTAATTTGTTGGCGAAAAATTTTTAGCTACCTAATAAGCTAAGTCTCTACCGTATATATAGTTAGTAAAAAAGCTAATTCTAATACTTAAGAAACTTTACATTTCAATATATTTACGTAAATAAGTTATAATAAATTAACTTCAAGCAAGAGGATAGCTGCTAGCTAATTGAAAATCCATAATTTCTGTAAGTCCTGATACAGAACATTTATAGTAAGACATCAAAGATTCATCAACTAAATTTGATGAAATAATTAGAGAAAATTCCGCGTTAAATATATTGAATTGTTATCTACATCATTTAATAAAATTATATGTACCGTAAACTACATTTAAAGCTCAGAAGTCTTACAGCTAATTAAAAATTGTCAAAATATTAAATTTTCGTATTAAAAATTTTATTAATTGAAAAAAACGTTACATAGTCAAAATCCTCAGTCAAGAACGGTTCTGCCCTAAAAATTGAAATTGAAATTGAATTAATTGATGTATATCTACGCTAAAACCCTGATCCCCAAGCTCAAAGGTTCATGTTAATGTGTTGCAGTTAATAAACAAAAAGTGAGAGCAGAACAAGTTCGAGTTATTAAGAATACGTCACTTTGAGTGGCGAAAATCCTACGAACTTAGACACTCTTGTTCTATAGTCGCTTTAAAAATCGGACGCATGAATCAAAGATATTTGTGGACTATTGTCGCCCTGTTTCTGACTGCTGTGGGTATGCCCTTAGCCGGTCACACTCAAACTACTATGGCAAAAGAAGCTACTCCAGCTTCTCAAAAATCATCGGTTAGTCATGCCGTTAAAGTAGGAGAGTTTCAAACCTCAGCAGGGAAAACTACCTCGGATGTTTTGATTACAAACATTCATTCTCACAACATCGGGGATCGTAAGGCGGCAACCCTGTTTATCAAAAACATTCCAGTTCTCACCTTCTTGAGTTCGCAGCCAGTTGCGAGTGTTGAGACAAAAGTTGGTGTAATTGGAGATAATGAGGGACAACAGTCGTATGCCCTAATTGCGGGTAACTCAGCCGAGTTAACCAATATCGGAAGTTTTACGAATGCAAGAAACCAAAAGAAATCGCTTCATGATGACCCGGTGAAGAGAGCTGGTTTAATCGCCGCTAGTATTAACCAGATAGTCCGAAACAGTGAGGACGCGGAAAAAATTACCGTTAGTTGGAAGGGTGAGGGCAAATCTACAGCCAATCAAGCCCAGAACAAAAGTGCCTCTGTCCAACAACAGCCCAAGGAACGGTATACGATCAAAATTAATGACCAAGAATTGGTAGAAATCAATGCCAAAACCATCCTAGCAGGTACTACCGATAATCTTGCCCAAGACGCATTACAAGCAACCAATCGCTTGCGGAGACTGATTGGCGATGCATCTCCCATCAATGAAATTGCTGGTTTACCAGAACCCACCAGAATTTCTCTACCACCACAGGGACAGCAAATCGCCGGCAATAGAAGACTCAGTTTCCGTGGCATAGCTTCCTTTTACGGTCGCGGTTTCGCTGGCAGACCGACTGCAACTGGTGAGAGATTTAATCCCGAAGCCATGACTGCTGCCCATCGTAGCTTACCCTTTGGTACGCGAGTCCGGGTCACAAACACCCGCAATGGTCGTTCTGTAGTGGTGCGAATCAATGACCGTGGCCCATTCATTCGGGGTCGAGTCATCGATATATCTACTGGTGCAGCTAGAGCAATAGGTATGATCAGCAGTGGTCTTGCACCAGTGAAAATTGAAGTTCTGGGTAGATAATTCTTCAGGCTAGGACAAAGGGGAGTAAAGAAGCAGGGGAGCGGGGAGCAGGGAGCAAGGGGGAGTTAGAAATTACTTTAAACTCCGGTTACTTAACAACCGTTCCTCTTCTCCCCTGCCCCCGTTCCTCTTCTCCCCTGCCTCTTCTCCCCAATTCCCCTAGTTCAATACCCTTTCCCCCTATTTCAGATATAAACTAACGGGTGAGAGGCTTAGAAAGAACTAGGGGAATTTTGTGCGCCTGCTGACAACAGTTGCAGCTTTACGCTGCTATTTAACTAAACGCTGTTCAAAAAATCAGCTGACGGTTCCAGAAGATTTGGGACTAGATGAGATAACTAGCTGGTACCAAACGGCTGTTGGATTGGTGCCAACGATGGGAGGATTACATCAAGGTCATTTGAGCTTGATTAACAGAGCTAGGCAAGAAAATTCTACGGTGATTGTCAGTATTTTTGTCAATCCCTTGCAATTTGGTCCTCATGAGGATTATGAACGTTATCCCCGGACTTTAGAGTTAGACCAACAATTCTGTATACAAGCACGAGTAGATGCGATTTTTGCACCCACTCCGGAAGAAATGGGTGTTCCTCAGAAAAGTCTTCAAGAATCTCAAGTTACACAAGTAACGCCTCCATCTGCTATGATGTTAGGTTTGTGTGGACGTTCTCGGACAGGTCACTTTCAGGGTGTAGCAACGATTGTTACCAAGCTTTTAAATTTGGTACAACCCGACCGAGCCTACTTTGGACAAAAAGATGGTCAACAACTAGCTATTATTAGACGGCTGGTGGCTGATTTGAATTTGCCAGTAGAAATTGTTGCTTGTCCTACGGTGCGGGAAGCTTCGGGTCTGGCTTTAAGTTCTCGTAACGAATATTTGACTGCACAAGAAAAAGAGCAAGCAGCAGTTTTATATCGAGGTTTACGCCAAGGGTCAGCTGCATTCAAGGCTGGTGTTCGTGACAGTAGCGAGCTGATAGCAGTGGTACAGCGAGAACTGGCAAAGGTTAGTAATCTAATCGTGGAATATATTGAATTGGTGGAACCGACTACGTTAATGTCTTTAGAAACAGTTGAGGAAGAAGGAATGCTGGCGATCGCAGCTCGTCTTGGTTCGACACGTTTGATTGATAATATTATCTTGAGCGATCGTCAACCCATCATCGCTATTGATGGACCAGCAGGGGCTGGTAAGTCCACAGTGGCTCGTCAAGTAGCAACAAACCTCGGTCTAGTGTATCTAGATACAGGAGCCATGTACCGCGCTGTGACTTGGCTGGTGCTACAACAGGGTATTGCCATTAATGATGAATGTGCTATTGGGGAATTGGTCAGTCAGTGTAACATTGAACTTACCCCCAGCCATGATCTACAATCTCCTGTCAGGGTTTGGATTAATGGTACTGATGTGACTCAGGCAATTCGGACAATTGAGGTGACATCCCAAGTATCAGCAATAGCTGCACAAAGCGCTGTGCGTCAAGCACTCGTTAAACAACAGCAAAGCTGGGGTAAAAAAGGTGGTTTAGTCGCGGAAGGTCGAGACATTGGGACTCATGTCTTTCCCGATGCTGAAGTTAAAATATTCTTAACTGCTTCAGTCAGTGAACGCGCCCATCGTCGTCAGCAAGACTTCAAAGAACAGGGTCAATCCGACGTGAACTTAGAGCAGCTTAAACAGGATATCGCCGAACGTGACTGGAAAGACAGCACTCGTAAAGTTTCCCCTTTACAAAAAGCAGCAGATGCAGTTGAAATCCAGTCTGATGGTCTTAACGTCTCTGAAGTCACAGCCCAAATCGTTAATTACTACCAACAACGCTTATCTCAGGTGTAGTTACTGTAATTTAATATAGCGGTTTTCATAAGAGTGAGAAAAGTATTGATAGCTTGAGGTCATTGATGTAGGGGCGGGTTTACAGATATGCTCAATTACCAATAATAATTTTCATAAACCCGCCCCTACTTGCTCTATACTCAGCACCCTGCTCAACTCCCCGCTAATAGCACTCAGCACTTTAGATATAATGGTGAGCAGTTCCAACTCACCGTTACAGAAATTTGGCTGAAATACAACAGTATTTTGTCGGAATCCTCCCTTTGGTAGTAGAATAACGGTGTTAAGTTTTATATCCTTTAATACTTGGATATACGACGCATACGCATAAGACCTGTCGTTTCCTAAGTTGCTACAACAGCTTGAAACGGGAAAACACTAAAGAGAGGATTTCATAAAATGGCATTTACACAGCCCCCCTTACCTTACGATTTTAATGCTCTAGAAGCTTATGGCATGAAGGGTGAAACCTTTGAGTATCACTATGGCAAACATCATGCAGCTTATGTTACCAACTTAAATAAGCTAACTGACGGTACAGAACTGGCTGACAAGTCTCTAGAAGAAGTAATCCAAACTGCCTTTAAAGACTCCTCGAAAATGGGAATCTTTAATAATGGCGCTCAAGTTTGGAATCACAGCTTTTTCTGGAATTGCTTAAAGCCCGCAGGTGGTGGCGCGCCCACCGGTGACTTAGCAGCCAAGATCAATCAAGATTTTGGGAGCTTCGACAAATTCAAAGAAGAATTTTCTAACGCGGCTGCAACTCAGTTCGGTAGTGGTTGGGCTTGGTTAATTGATGATTGTGGGACTCTGAAGGTGATGAAGACACCAAATGCAGAAAACCCCTTAGCTCATGGCAAAAAAGCACTCTTAACATTGGATGTCTGGGAACACGCCTACTACATCGATCATAGAAATGCTCGTCCTGCTTTCATCAAGAACTTCTTAGAGCAGTTGGTAAATTGGGACTTTGCTGCTGAAAATTTTGCTAAAGCATAATCATCTGTCAGTCTATCCATGATTTCCATGCTGGCTGATTCCAGATATTTCAAGCGGTAAAAGTTAATTGACAAACACTGCAAGCAGTCACGACTAGATCGTGGCTGTTTTTGCTTACTCATGTATCCTAAAAAGCAAAGCTCTAGATCAAAAATATGGATAGTACAGAACTAGCAAAATACCTAGAATCAACAAACAGCATTGCCAAACCTTGGCTATTGGTGCAGCTGCGGCTCAAAAAGTTACAAGAACGCCAAGCTAGTATTTCTGAAGACACTTACGCCAATGAGTTGGCAGACATTCACGAAGATTTGATGCATTTGGGCGAATGGTGGCGTGGTCTGGAAGAGGAAGTCTTTTAGTGGCTCCTTGACTATGGACTATGAACTATGGACTAATGACTAATGACTCATGACTCATGACTGACGACTATGGATTATCGGGATGCTGGGGTTGATGTTGAGGCAGGTAGAGCCTTTGTAGACCAAATTCGCAATTTAGTTCACAGTACTTTTAGACCGGGAGTAATTGGTGGACTAGGTGGTTTTGGTGGTTGCTTCCAACTACCAGGGGGTTTTAAAGAACCAGTGTTGGTTTCTGGGACGGATGGTGTGGGAACAAAGCTGAAAATTGCTCAGGTTCTCAACCGACATGATACTGTGGGCATTGATTTAGTGGCGATGTGTGTGAATGATGTGTTGACATCAGGTGCAGAACCACTGTTTTTTTTAGATTATGTAGCTACCAGTAAGTTAGAACCAGAACAACTAACTCAGGTAGTAGCGGGGATAGCCTCTGGGTGTAGGTTGGCGGGTTGCGCTTTATTGGGAGGAGAAACCGCAGAAATGCCGGGTTTCTACCAAATGGGTGAGTATGATTTGGCTGGGTTCTGTGTAGGAATTGTGGAAAAAAGCCAGATGTTGGATAGTTCTCAGGTGCAAATTGGAGATGTAGCGATCGCACTTCCTAGCACTGGTGTACACAGCAATGGCTTGAGTTTAGTCCGAAAAATTGTGGAATCCAAATCATTGTCTTGGGATGAACGCCCACAATTATTAGGTGGTGAAAGCATCGCAGAAGCTTTTCTCAAACCGACAAAAATTTATGTCAAGCCTGTTCTCGCAGCGCGTCAAGCTGACTTAGAAATTCATGGTATGGCTCATATTACAGGTGGTGGCTTACCAGAAAATTTACCCAGATGTTTAGGTGAAAATCAAAGCATTCAAATTCACCCCAAGAGTTGGACTATTCCGCCGATATTCCAGTGGCTAGCTGAAGTCAGCTCAGTTAATGCCGAAGCTATGTACAATACTTTCAATATGGGAGTTGGTTTTGTGCTGTTAGTACCACCCCATCAAGTAGAACAGACAATCACCTTTTTTAAATCACAGAATATTTCCGCTTTGGCAATTGGTGAAGTAATTACAGGTTCAGGAGAATTAACAGGTTTGCCCTTTTAGCATAAGTTCTGTTCTCGTGCAATCCACCTACAATTAGATCCAGGATTTTACATACGTATATCCTTGTAGAGACGCGATTCATCGCGTCTAATAAATTTAATGATTCATCGCGTTTGAGCAATTCCGTAGTCCAAGATGTCCAAGAAAATTTTTTACTAGCTTTATATAAGCAATTGGAAATACTCATGACCATCAGCATTGAGATTTGCTAAGGTAGTCTTAACATATTGAAAAATTTGGCTAATAAGGCAGAGCGCATAACTACTGACACTTTTAAGTGCTGGAGTTATTGTCACCTCTAAGTGTGAGGTGTCGGTGTATGGAGAATCAAGTATTTTCATTTATAAAAAATTATGGTTGTAAATTTGGCTCGGACATCTACGAACGTAGACATTTTAAGGCAAGTCTTCCAGAGTGTTGATGCCCAAAGCTGTCCTACTGTATTCAATTTTCATCTGCATACTGTCCACTCAGATGGCAAATTGCAACCAAGTACATTGATGGAACAAGCGATCGCCATCGGATTACAAGGATTAGCGATTACAGACCATCATAGTCTTGGAGGGTATCAAGCAGCACAAAGTTGGTTAGAAAACTGGAAATGGAGAAATTCCAATGACAACACTCCTTACTTATGGAGTGGGGTAGAAATTAATGCCAACCTTTTAGATGTTGAAGTTCATATTTTGGCTTACGCCTTTGAGCCATTCCATCATAGCCTCAAACCCTATTTGCAAAGAAAACCGACTACAGGTAAAGAATATCAAGCACATAACGTCATTGCTGCCATCCAGAAAGCCGGGGGATTAGCAGTTTTAGCTCATCCAGCTCGTTATAAGCGATCGCACTTTGACTTAATTCCGGCGGCGGTGGAACGGGGAATTGACGGTGTAGAAACTTTCTACGCTTACAAAAACCCCAAACCTTGGACACCAAGTGTTTTGGAAACACAACAGGTACAACAGTTAGCCGATGAATATCAACTCTTTAATACCTGTGGTACTGATACTCACGGTTTAAGTCTGCTACAAAGGTTGTAAAGATAAATAAACTTTGATTAACAGTTTGGGTATTAGTAGCCAAAACGCTACGAAGGATTAAAATGGAATATGGTCTAAACAAGCACTGCCCACCAGCAACGCCATACTTATTCCCCATCCTGATAAACTTGTTTAGCAAAGCACTTTTGACAGTCTAAAACAATGGAAGCATCTGCTAATTTCGACTTTGAGGACGATAAATTTAACGCCCCTCCTTCTCAAATCATCCCCTGGTGTCAGATGATTAATCCTCGCTATGGCACAGAGGGTATGCAGCCCCACGGTTTGGCGATTAAATTGGATAATGCCAATGCTGTAGGTTTTAAGCCGGATGACAATTGGCAACAGGTAGAGCATGAATTTAGCTCTGGAGTGGAAACAGTTTTTATTAGTAATACGCCAAAATTAGTCATAGTTCGCCGGGGGCCTTTATCTGTTAAAGACAGGGAAACTGGTAACAAACTTGGTACTCTTAAAGAAAATTACGATGCTTTTTTAGCAGATAAACTTAAATTTAAAACCTTTACTCGCTACCTAATTTACTTAGTAGGAGAAAATAAAAAGTTTCTGCACGACTCTCCATTACAATTAACTCTTAACGGCGCAGCCGGAGCAAGTTTCAGTAAAACTTACTGTGAGTTTCAACAAGGAAGAGTGATCAGTGGATTCGTCGCTGAACTAGAAAGAGCTTATGCGCTATATCGCCAGCAACCTATTTCACCAAAAGGCTCGTTATTTCATGCACATGGCATTTTCTGCCCGATTATTGAGTGCGAAGAACGAGGCATTGAACCAAATACTGTCATGGTAGCTTCCACAGTGGACTACAAGCATCCCACTGTCGGGACATTAACTGAATACCTCATTGCTTCAGATTCTGTTGAATCGGCAATGATCTGCAAGACTTTTGAAGAACACAAAGAATTTGGTAAGGAAGCTATCAAGGTCGAAGCACCTAAATTGGCAGCAGTTGGTGTTTCTAGTTCTTATATTTACGCCGATGAAGACGATTATCCCCCTTACTAGGGCGTAGGGAGAAGAAGCAAGGGGGCAGGAAGAGGAAGCAGGGGGGCAGGGAGAAGAAGCAGGGGGGAGTTAGACATTACTTGAAACTTCCGGTTACTTCACAACCGTTCCTCTTCTCTTCCTGCCCTGTGCCTCTGAATCATTCCCTATCTTTTTAGTAGTAGGGTGTGTTGTCGCGTAGCGCAACGCACCATCTTCAATTCTCAGTGCGTTACAGCGCTTCCGGCTATTATGCAATACAGTTTTCTCCTTGTCCCTCTCCTATCATAGCTTTCAGCTTTTGGTATGTACCTCATAGCTGCCGGAAGTGCGGTATGGACTAGCGTCCATAACGCACCCTACTGGATTGATCATTCCTTATTTCTTCAGTAGTAAATAATACAGTAAACCGTTACCACCTGTAACGCCAGCGCGATCGCCTGCGACTTTACCAGAACCCATGAAATAATCGACCCTACCCGGCCCTCTGATGGCGCTACCTGTATCCTGATCGAGTACAAAGCGGCTCACAGTCCGATATTCCAACTGGCCATTGCTGGTGGCGTAAGGAAGTGAAGTATGAACCAGTGCTAGTGCGCCCGGAGGCATGAGAGACTTATCTGTAGCAATGGAACGCTCTGCTGTAACTGGGACATTAATACTACCAGTAGCTGGTCTACCGGCATTTTCTTGGAAGAAGACAAATCTTTCCCATCTGGGGAGATAATTAGTCATTTCCTGGGGATAACTCTGGAAAAAATTCATGATCCCCGGCATATTTAATTGATTTGCCGCTAACTTGCCATCCTTAGACAGTTGGCCGCCGATACTAGTCCAGGGGTAATCTGTGCCACCCGCAAAGCCCACAGAGGTTTTCGTACCATCAGTTAACTCAATTTGGGCAGAACCTTGGATATGTACCATGTATGCGTCGAAGCGATCGCGGAACCATAGCATTTCTAAACCACGTAACTGGCTTCTCTCCCCTAGTAAACCGTCTTGACCTTCCAAATCAACACGTTTGGGGTGAGGTTTTGCCCATTGATCAAAATCGGGTGGTCTTCTATACAAGGGATATTTATATTCTTCCGTCTTGACACGGCTAGCAGTATAAATAGGCTCAAAATAAGCAGTAAACTTCACAGTCCCCTTACCATCATTGCCCACAGACTGATAAAAGGTGAACTCTCGCCGGACAGCCGCTTGCAATTCGGCTGGAGATTTTGAATTTACCACTAATTGACGGAAACGGATTAAACTACGACGCACCCGATCATGAGTAATTCCCCGAACTGGATACTTTTTATAGGCTTCGATGACGCTATTTCTTGACAAATAACTTAAACTATGGTCAATAGCAGTCAACAAAGCCTGGCGATCGCCACCGCCAGAGTTACCGATTTGATTCCAAAGTTGCTCATCCCAACCCAAGCAAGCGTGTCTGGGAGTACAATTATTGCCCAGATTGAGGGGTTTAAGGGGGACTGGCGGCTGTATTTGAGCTTGGGTGATTACTGATGAAGGTCTAGGAACCTGAGCGACAGCTGACCAGAGAGTATTTATAAAGACAATTCCCAAACTCAGGGAAACCAAAGCAAGGCTTTTTCTCATGATTTAGTTGAATCTTTCAACGCTAGAGCTAAAAACTGGTTCTACCCGGATTGCGACAATCCGACTTGGGCGTACTACTAAGTATTCCTGCTGAATATTCTTGATTGGTACGTTAATTAATTCATTAGAATCAAACTTAGGCATCAGCGAACCGCTATACCACTTTTGAAAATCTTGAAAGGTGGCAAAACGCACTTCTTCCCTGTGACCGCCTTCCAATAAAAGGTGTACTGCAAATTCATTTGGTGTTCTAGGCATAAAATTGAATCATTTAAAACATATCCAACTCATTGTTAACCACCGAACGCCACAATGAAAAGGGTAAGCATACGGGAGCAAGAGTTGCTTTTTGGCATAATTTTCAATTAATCACGCATCACTCCTCGCTTTTGGCCTTTACTTTCACATCTAGACGGCCTTCAGTTTTACCAGTTCCCTAAAAATTCACCAAACTATTTGCGGTTCAAATGCTAGCGCACACAAATTCAACCTAGAAACATATATTTTGACTTCATGTCTCTAAGTTTGTGGTTTTTTGACTGGATTACCCGCAACGCGAATTAATACTGTTGAGGCCCCTTAGCATCACATTCCTTATTCAAACACCGTTCGAGCAGTCCAATTCGCCAGCTATGGGCAAAACGACGAGGATTTAATTCTAATTTGGAATCGGCACTAAATAAGGGTTGGTTCAGATACTGCCAAAAAGGAAATTTAATCTTGTTGTGTTGTGCGGACATAAAAGGAACAAAATAGTATAAATAAAAGCGCTGCGGCAGAGTAGTGGGCAGGTTGTGTGAGAACTGCCAGATACTGATTCCCTAGTTTAAGATGACATGATACATATTCAGTTGTCTTGGTGGCAATTGCGGAATCTTAGTTAAATATTTCTGTCAGGTTGGCTAGACTGGCTATGACACTAAAAGTTCCTCCTAGAGT
The DNA here is from genome assembly GCF_963920885.1 of Anabaena sp. CCY 0017. Lineage (NCBI taxonomy): Bacteria > Bacillati > Cyanobacteriota > Cyanophyceae > Nostocales > Nostocaceae > Anabaena > Anabaena sp. CCY 0017. The sequence continues at coordinate 111,747 of NZ_CAWUDG010000007.1, forward strand.
CTACACAGATTTTTTTTGCCAGGTTAATTCAATTGCTCGAATCTATAATAAATGCAAAAGCAAGCTCCCGCCAAATTTGAAGCTATAGCAGAAGCCTGAAAGTCCTCTTCCTGAAGGCTACGGTGTACACACAAATGATTGAATTACCCCAAATCTCTTGTTGTAGTTGTAGGGTGTGTTGTCGCGTAGCGCAACGCACCATCCTAAATTTCGGTGCGTTAGGACTAAAGTCCATAACGCACCCTACCAAATGAAAGGTTTTTCAGTCTGCTAATAATGAGTGCCTGTTTTACGATGGTTCATGGCAGTAACAGCATCAGGTTTGATTAATTTACCGTTTTCAACAGTGGCATAAACTACCCAGTGATCACCACATTCCATCAGTTCATTGACTGAACATTCTACATAAGCTAGGGCATCAGTGAGAATTGTACAGCCATTATCTGCAACTGTGGTGCTAAAACTGGTAAATCTGTCTTCTCCGGGAGCAAAACTTTTACGGAAATGCTTTGTATACTCTAGATGATTACCTTCCTCTAGGATATTCAAAGCAAATTTACTACCTGGATACATGAGAGATTCTATGGCTCTATCTTTAGCGATCGCCACAGTCAGACCAGGAGGATTAAAGGTAGCCTGAGACACCCAAGTGCCTAGCATCCCCGTAGACACATCACCCTGTTTAGCTGAGACTACACAAACTGAACCCACTATCCGACCTACAGCTTGTTCCATCGGCGTAGCAGATTGCTGTGGTAAGCGGACTTTTTTCGCCTTTCTCAAAGTTTGAGCAAAATCTGTACCAACTTCTTCACAGAACTTGAGTGTTACATCATCAGGCTTAAACTTGACCCTCAGAGTATCAAATCCAAACCGATAACCAGCATCCCGAAGTTTACCTTCAATTAAATCAAAGGCTTCGCCACTCCAGCCGTAAGAACCAAAAACCCCTGCGAGTTTGTTGCTATCACCCACAGTTAACACGATTCCCAAAGCCGTATGAATGGGAGTTGGAGCATGACCCCCAATAGTGGGAGAACCAATCAAAAAGCCATCACACTTTTGAATAGCAGCGTTGATTTCATCAGGAGTGGCAAATTCGCAGTTAATCGAATGCACTGCGGCTCCACCTTTAGTTAATCCCAAAGCCATCGCCTGGGCTAGAATAGCTGTATTTCCGTAGGCTGAAGCATAAAGCAGAGCAACGGATATCTCCCGATCCTTTTGAGCATCGCTCCATTCTGCGTAAGCCTTAGTCAGTTCCATTAAGCCAGTACGTACCAATGGCCCATGACCCGCAGCATACATTCTTACCTGGAAATCTGAGATTTTCTCCAAAGCTGATTCTACGTGCTGAGATTGGGGAGCCATCAGACAGTTGTAGTAGTAGCGTTGGTCTTCTTTCAATGCTTCCCAGTTGTCATCAAACACTTCATCGCCACAGATATGAGCGCCAAAAAGCTTATCTGTGTAGAGAATTTGGGTTTTTTCGTCGTAAGTACAAAGTCCTTCTGGCCAACGAGGACTAGGAATAGGCAAGAATTTTAAAACATGACTCTGACCTAAATCCAGAGTTTCTTTCCCCCGCATCACTAAAATTTTTAGGGCGTTATCTGGAAAAGCATGACGCAAATTAGCCTCACAGGGAAGAGAACAAACAAATGTTACCTGCGGTGCTAGTTCTAAAATTGCCTTGAGTGTGGGTACACGATTGGGGCTAAAATGACCCAGGATCACATAATCCAACTGTTTCAAGTTGATGGTTTGCTGTAATGCCTGGACATAAATTTCTGTGAAGGTTTCAGCAGGTGGGTCAATAATTGCGGATTTATCGCCTTCAATTAAATAACAATTAGAGGTAGTACCTCTTTCTCTGGCGTATTCAATTTCAAACCGCAGGCGTGACCAACTACGCGCTCTAATAAATTTGGTGTTTGTAGCGATGGGGAGAACTTGTACGTCACGGGGTTTGGAATTGCTCATAGATTTTTGGTGAAGAAATTTGGAAAAAACAGGGAAAAACCGGGTATATGTGTCCCAGTTTTTAGCAGATTTAAGAAAGCGATTCAGGAAGTTCATGGAAATTTTTAAATCAGTTACCAGTGAACATTACGCAGGTTGATAACTGTTCACTGATAACTGTTTACTGAATTTATTAGTAGTAGTTACCTACTTTCCGATGGCGAACTGCTGTCAGTGCATCAGATTTAGAAACACGACCTTCTGCAACGGTGCAGTATAAAAGCCAGTGATCGCTGCACTCTATGCTTTTTTGGACTTCACATTCCATGTATGCGAGAGCGTCAGTGAGGATGGGAGAACCGTTTTTGGCGGTTTGGGTTTTGACTCCCGCGAATCTGTCAGCACCGGGGTGTAAGCGCTTGAGGAAATGCTTTTTCAGTTCTTGATAATTGCCTTCTTCGAGGACATTGAGGACGAAGCGATCGCCTACTTGCATCAACGAATCAATGGCGCGGTCTTTGGCGACAGCGATTGTAAATCCTAACGGTTGTAAACTCGCTTGTGCTACCCAGGAGGCTAACATTGCACTGCTGACATCACCTTTTTTGGTGGTGACAATGTATAGTCCGTTGCTAATCCGTCCCAAAGCTTTTTCTAAGTTGACATCAAGAGACTTGATTTGCTTGATGTTACGTTCACGCATCAGCAACTGTCCCAAGTCTGTACCCGCTTCTTGGCACATTTGGAATGTACTGGCGGTGGGAGCTTCTTTAATCCGAATAGCTGGGAAGGCTTCTTTTACACCCAAGTCAATAAACTTTCGCCGCAGGGTATCAATGGGTTCATCATCACCGCCGTAACATTCAAACAAGCCCACCATTTGCTTGTTTTTAACGACGGATAATAAGGAACTAATCCCAGCTTGAGCTGCAACAGCAGTAGATGGAGGCATTCCGATAATCACGCCGGTGGCTCTACCTGCTAGTTCTTGGATTTCTTGCAGTTCGGCTGTGCTGATATCAATGACTTCTATGCCGACTCCGGTTTTTTGGATACCTTCAGCGATCGCTAAACCTAGCTGATCGCTATAGCCATACTCGGAAACATAAAACAAGCCGACGGTGGTTTCTGTTTTGGCTTGTTTTTGACTCCAATTATGGTAGCACTCTTTTAACAAGTCTAAGTTATGGTACAGTAGGGGACCGTGACCGTTGGCGATCATGTTAATTTTGCCCAACTCGCCCATTCTCTTCATGGCGTTCAACAGAGAACGCGCATTTGGCCCCATCAGACAGTCATAGTAAAATCTAAAGTCGGCTTCAATCGCTTCTAAGTCTTCATCAAAGGTGCGATCGTCACAGAAGTGCATCCCAAAAGCATCACAAGTGAAGAGGGTTTGGGTTTTGCGGTCAAAGCTGAAGATTGTATCTGGCCAGTGGAGGTTAGGCGCACTGACAAATTCGATTTCGTGTCCTTTGCCAATGTCGATGCGATCGCCACTTTTTACAATCCGCTTGGAAAAGGGATCGTGTACCAAACCTTCTAAAAACTGAAGGGCAATTTTTGAAGCTAATACAGTCGCTCTCGGTGCTAATTGTAGTACATCTTCAACCAAGCCGCTATGGTCTGGTTCTGTGTGGCTAACGATTATGTAATCAATTGTCTTGGGGTTAACAAGACCTTTCAATGTATCTAAATATAGTTGCCGAAACTTCTGGTGAGAAGTATCGATCAAAATTGTCTGTTCACCCCTAATTAGATATGAATTATATGTCGTACCGTTTTGTAGTCCGAATTCGATATCGAAGCGATCGCGATCCCAATCAAGAGAGCGAATCGCTGTTGTGTTAGGGGCAATTTCTACAGTCTGTATAGTTAATCGATGCTGTACGTTCTCTGCGACCGTTACCATTCTTTGTCTCCGAGCGCAAATTTTTAGTATTCTTTTTCTGCACCCATTGTCGCTGGAATTTATTTGTAAAGTTGTAATGAAGATACTATTTTGATAATTTAAACTTGTATTAATTATTGCGTTTTTTTTGTGGTTTTTATAACTCAAAGAATATACTATTAATTCCCAGGTATTGCTTTTTAATTATTGTTTTTTATTGATTTAATTTCATCATATATATATTGTTTCTCTGACAAGCATTTCGTAATGAAAAACATAGAATGGAGTTTTTAACGCAAAGGTCGCTGAGTACACGCAAAGTTACGCAGAGTCTTGATTAAAACATTTTGTAGTATGATTACCAATCATATAAAATATTTCATAGCCCCCTCCTCGCTTGCGGGGAGGGGGTTGGGGGTGGGGTTCTTTCACTTATGAATGAAGTAAAAGGCAAAGTTTATCTTGTCGGTGCTGGCCCCGGAGATGTGGCTTATCTGACAGTAAAGGCTTACACTCTGTTAGCCAAAGCTCAGGTGTTAATCTATGATGCTCTAGTAGATCAGCAATTGTTACAGTGTGTATCACGTGATTGTTTGCGGCTAGATGTTGGTAAACGTGGTGGTAAACCTAGTACGCCACAAGCGGAAATTAATCAGTTACTTGTGCAGCACTGCTTAGAAGGAAAACAAGTGGTGCGACTAAAATCAGGTGATCCGTTTATTTTTGGGCGCTGTACTGCGGAAATTCAAGCTTTGCAAGGTAATGATTGTGAGTTTGAAGTTGTACCGGGTATTTCTTCGGCTCTTGCGGCTCCATTAATGGCTGGGATTCCTTTGACAGATCCGGTGCTGAGTCGTTGTTTTGCTGTGTTAACAGCCCATGAACCAGATGTTTTAGATTGGGATGCGTTATCTCGGTTGGAAACTTTAGTGATATTGATGGGTGGGCGAAATCTGCCTGAAATTATACACCAATTAGTTAGGCACGGGCGATCGCCTTCTACAGCCATTGCGATTATCCGTTGGGCGGGAACTCCTCAGCAACAAATTTGGACAGCCGAACTGGATAATATTCTCGAACAAACTAGCGGCGTTTCTCTCTCCCCAGTGGTAATTGTGATTGGCGAAGTCGTGAGACTATGCAATTACTTACAACCTGAGAAAATATCTTTAGATCAAGTTTCTCACGCCCAAACAATGCTAAACAAATTTTCTGCATCTCTCCCCCTCACAGGGAAAACTATCCTGGTAACACGTTCTTCTGGACAATCGAGCCAATTTAGCGATCGCCTCACCGCATCTGGTGCGACTGTGATTGAAATGCCAACTTTAGAAATTGTCCCGCCTTCGAGTTGGGATGCTTTGGATCAAGCGATCGCGCATTTAGCTGATTTTCATTGGTTAATTCTCACTTCTACCAATGGTGTAGACTACTTTTTTGAGAGATTAATCGCCCAAGGCAAAGATATTCGGGCTTTAGCTGGAGTTAAAATTGCCGTAGTTGGTGAAAAAACCGCCCAAAGTCTCAGCCAATACCGTCTTTATGCTGATTACATTCCTCCTAATTTTGTCGCTGATTCTTTAGTAGCCAATTTCCCCGCAGCACTACAGGGTAAAAAGGTGTTATTTCCCAGAGTGGAAAGCGGTGGACGAGAAGTTTTAGTGAAAGAATTAACGACTCAAGGTGCAGAGGTGGTAGAAGTGGCTGCATATCAATCTCGTTGTCCTAGTAATATACCAGAATCTGCAAAGTTTGCTCTACAAAATCGCACTGTCGATATAATTACTTTTGCTAGTTCTAAAACTGTAAAATTTTTCTGTCAACTCATAGAAAATATATTTGATTGCAACTCTGATATAACTGATGCTTTAGCGAAAATTTGTATTGCTTCTATTGGTCCCCAAACCTCGAAAACTTGCCATAGTTTATTCGGGCGCGTGAATATTGAAGCTGAGGAATATACTCTCGATGGCTTAACTCACGCACTGATCACATGGGTGGAAAATTCGGAAGTTAATGAATAAACGCATTATCGGCTTAACTGGGGGTATTGCTACAGGTAAAACCACTGTCGCCAATTATTTGGCTAGTGCTTACAATCTGCCAATTTTCGATGCAGATATCTATGCTAGGGATGCAGTGGCTGTGGGTTCGCCAATTCTGAGTGCGATCGCTCACCGTTATGGCGAAGAAATTTTACTCCCAGATGGTAGCCTCAATCGAGAAAAATTAGGTGCAATTATCTTTTCACAACCAGATGAACGCCATTGGGTAGAAAGTTTGATTCATCCTTATGTCGTTGCTCGTTTTGAACAAGTGATCGCTCAATCATCATCAGAAACACTTTTATTAGTTATCCCTCTGCTGTTTGAAGCTCAGATGACTAATTTAGTTACAGAAATCTGGGTTGTCAGCTGCTCTGATTTACAACAACTGCAAAGATTAGTGCAGCGAAATCATTTAACGCCAGAACAAGCCCAATCTCGCATCAATAGCCAGTTATCTCTGTCAGAAAAAGCCGCCCGTGCAACTATTGTACTTGATAACTCTTCTACCCCAGAGTCCCTGCTCAAACAGATAGATATTGCTTTGTCAACCAACTAGAATAAACATATAGGATGCGTTAATTTAATCTAGCCAAATATAAAGGAATGTTAAGTATGTATAACAAAATTTTGGTTGCTGTAGACAAGTCAGAAATGACTCAATATGTGTTTGAACAAGGCGTATTTTTGGCAAAAGCGGCTGAAGCTGAAATGATGTTACTACACACACTATCTCCATTAGAAGACCCCTATATCAGCCCTGTATTTACACAACCAGATTTGATTTATCCATCTGTGCAAACTACACCTATGGATACTTATATACAGGAGTGGGAAACACTGAAAAAAGAAAGACTAGATTGGTTGCGATCGCTTAGTGATACAGCAATTCATGCAGGTGTAAAAACTGGGTTTACCCAAAATCTCGGTGATGCTGGCAAAATGATTTGTGAAGTTGCGCGTAATTGGCCAGCCGACTTAATTATAGTTGGTCGTCGAGGTCGGACTGGAATCAGTGAGTTTTTGCTGGGTAGTGTCAGCAACTATATATTACATCATGCCCCTTGCTCGATTTTAACAGTACAAGGGCGTATTCCTCCTAACACAGAAATTCCTCCTAGTCTGTAGGTGCTGCATACAACAGTTTTTTAGTAAATGAAGTACACATTTTAATTTTATAAATCTTGGCACTTATGGCAAGATGCCCAACCTTGTGTAAATTTTAGGCATATCTCACAAATGGATAATTATCTGAAACCAAATTAAATCTGCATCTTAGGTTAATCTTTTTGGGTAAAATTCATGAATCTATCCCTACGCCTTTAGCTTGGTCTATATCCATTAGACAAAAAATGATTCACCAAGCCTAAATTTTTTGTCAGGTTTTTTACTATTACTGCCAACAAGCTATTTGCTTCATAAATTATACTTCCCAAATATACATATTAATAATTGTAAAAAATATCCGGAATCTCACAACCTGCTAAATATCTAGATAAACACAGATAAAAGTATTTATACTTCTAGATATATTTAACATAAAATTAGTGTTTATACGGATACACTTAAGTCTGAAAGTGTTTAAACTAATAAATGAATACATATAAATTAATGGGAGCATAGAGCAAACTAGTAGAGAATGATGTATTAGATAACGCCTCTACTAGATTAATATTTGTAGATTTGCTAATGTCGTTAGTCTTGCCAATCTTACATTCGGGATCGCTATCAATTACTACATGACAAACAAATGGGCAGCTATTTGTAATCATTGAGATACTTAGCAACAGCTATATAACTAGTTTGGGTATTTAAAGGGCTGAGTTATTAATTAAAGGAAAAAAATATGACCCACCCAGAACTGATGATATCGAATAACATACTTCATGAATTTAAAACTTGTACTCAACTTCAATACAATGGATATTTAAAAGTTAAGAGTACTAAGGGACACCAATGGACTTTTTTCTATCGTCTAGGACGGATAGTTTGGGCGGCCGGCGGAAGTCATCCTTTCCGACGCTGGCGGCGAAATATGGCTCAATACTGCCCCCAGGTTGATATAGATAAGTTAAATTTACGTGGAGAAGACTTAGAAACTAATCACTGGGATTATCGCATCCTGGAAATACTGTATAAAAGACAGAAAATTCAACGAGACCAAATTCACGCTTTTGTAGAAAACACAATCGCAGAACTGTTGTTTGATTTAGCTCAACAAACAAATTTTGTTTCTGCAAGTTGCGATCGCAGCCAGGAGGTTATTCTAGAAACACCAATGAGTTTCACTAGTGCAAATGTATCTATGAAACAAATGCAAGATTCGTGGAAAATTTGGTCAGAAGCTGGTTTAGCTAATTTTTCTCCCGACTTAGCACCAGTTCTGCGAAAACCAGAACAACTCCAGCAGCAGGTAAGCGAATCTGTCTACAAAAACTTTGTAAATTTGATCAATGGCCAATACACTCTGCGAGATTTAGCCGCAAAAATGAAGCAGAGTATTGTCCCTGTCACTCGTTCATTGCTTCCTTATATTCTCAAAGGGATAATTGAACTGGTAGAAGTCCCTGATTTACCTTTGTTAGTGACAGCAGTCCAAAAAAGTCCGGCTTCCAGCCAAGTTAACACGTCAAATGCGCCATTAGTAGCTTGCGTAGATGATAGTCCTCTGATTTGTAATATGCTTGAGGAAATTATCGTCGCCAATGGACTGAGATTTATCAAGATTCAAGATGCTATACAAGCTTTACCAACCCTGATTCAAGATAAGCCAGACCTGATTTTTTTAGATTTAATTATGCCCGTTGCTAATGGTTATGAAATTTGTACTCAGCTGCGCCGAATTTCAGCTTTCAGTAACACACCTGTAATTATTTTAACGGGAAATGATGGTCTTTTGGATCGAGTCCGGGCTAAGGTGGTCGGTGCTACCGATTTTATGACTAAACCCGTAGTATCAGATAAAGTCATGAGTGTAGTACGAAAGTATCTACCTGTAAAGACTCAACCTCAACTCAAAAGGAGACTAGATCAATCTCATTTAAAGGTTTGTCACTAAAACCTTAAAGATGACTATTTTCTCTAGAGATGAATTTTCAAAGTTTAATAATTAAACTTTCTCAGTGAACCAGGATACATTCTACCCAATCAATATTTTTAACATCTGGGGATTATCAAAAATAAGCCCTGATTGTTAATCGAATTAATAAATACTGTTTTTTGCAAATTCAAAATATTAAATGTAAATTTTTGCCAATCATAGTAGTTTCTCTGATCCCAATATAGAAAATATCCATCAAAATTAAAGAGATTCCCACTTCGTATTTGTCTAATCTAGACACAGAGTTGAGTTTTGTGTTTTCGTTCAGAGAAGGAATTTATAGGTAATTGCCATGAATACTGTTTTAGTAGTTGAAGATGGTGTGACTGATATGGAAATTATCAGCCGTTATTTGCAGCAAGCAGGTTACTATGTAGTCAGTGCTACAAGTAGTGAAGAAGTTCAAAACAAAATAGATAACAATAAGCCAGATTTAATCTTTCTGGATGTAATTCTCCCAGGAAAAAGCGGATTTGAAATTTGCAGAGAATTAAAAAATAACCCAGACACTAGCAAAATCCCCATTGTTTTTTGCTCAACTAAAAATAGTGATGTAGATAAAATTTGGGGAAATATGCTGGGTGCTGAAGCTTATCTTGCTAAACCGATAAATCCAGAGGAATTAGCAATTACCCTCAAAAAATTAATTAAGTGACACTGGAGTATTTAGCACAATCTTGTATGAACTTACTCATAGTTGATTAATGGTAAAAACCCCAAATCTATCTGTGAGAACAATCCAAAATTTAAAATTGTCTAACTTAGATTAATTATGTATATCAAAGGACAAACAACTTTGGATAACAAGCAAAAATTTTTAAGTTTGAACTTGGGCGCAAGAGACACAGCTGTAATTTCTTTGCAGGAGATTACGGAAGTGTTTCAAGTTTCCCTCGCCGATATATGTGGTGTTCCCCAAATGCCAAGTTGTGTTTTGGGCATCTATAACTGGCGTGGTGAGATGCTTTGGTTAGTTGATTTAGAGGAAATGCTGGGTTATCCACCAGTTCTGCAAGGAGCAAATTTTCTCTCAAATATGATGGCCGTTGTCCTGGAAAGGGAGGGTAAATATTTAGGTTTATTGGTACGGTCTCTCATGGATATTGAATGGCTAGATACCAATGAAATTAAAACTCCATCTGCGGAATTATTTTATCCAGCTATGTCACCTTTCTTAAAAGGATATTTTATTAATAGTTCTGAGGAGATGGTCTTAAGTTTGGATGCTACGGCGATTATTCAATCTCCCATCTGGGCTATTAATAATTAATTTTATTTTCCGGTTGACTACTATTAACAATCTTTGAGGTTTTTTACAATGACAGTCGCATATCATAACAGTCGAGAAAATGAACCTACAACTTCTGAATTAGAAGAGTTAGAACACCAAAATGTTGGCAAGAGTGAGACTAAATCTGAAGTAAGTGCTGTTTCCCAGGAATTTAAAACTTGGCGGCGACAATTCCAAGAAATTACAACTCGGATGCGCCAAGCCTCAGATATAGATACGTTACTTCAAGTTACTGTGGCACAAGTGAGAGCGAAAATCGGTGGCGATCGCGTGTTGATTTATCGCTTTACTTCTCTTGAGGCTGGTACGGTTTTATCAGAATCTCGCAGCAGAGGTTGGACACCAACTCTAAATGAAAATCTTCCAGGTATTCTGTTTGGTTTATATACCAGTACCGACTATTTAGAAGCTGTCGCAATTAATGATATTGACCAGGGACAACTGACTCCTTATCAAAAGCAACTACTAGAAAAATTTCAAATCAAATCTAGTTTGAGTTTACCGATTATAGTTGGGGGTAAAGTCTGGGGTTTATTAGCCATCAATAATTGTGCTTCCATGCGTCAATGGCAAGAGAGTGAAACTACTCTACTATCTCAAATTTCCACAGAACTTACATACAGATTACAAAGCTTTGAATACCAAAAAGAATCACAACAGCAGATATTAGCAAAGAAATCAGTAGCTAAAGTCATTGATAAAATTTTGCAGGTATCAAGCCTCGATAAAATTTTTCAAACAACTACTCAAGAAATTCGCCAATTATTACGATGCGATCGCGTCGGTGTTTACCGCTTTGAACCTGATTGGAGTGGTAAGTTTGTCGCTGAGTCGGTGGCTGAAGGTTGGATCAAAATGGTGACACCAGACTTTAAAATGGTCTGGGAAGATTCACACCTGCAAGAAACCAAAGGCGGACGTTATGCCAAGGGTGAAAGCTTTGCTGTGAATGACATCTATCAAATGGGTCATGCTCAATGCCACATTGATATTTTAGAACAATTTGATATGAAAGCCTATATGATTGTTCCTATTTTTTCTGGGGAACAATTGTGGGGTTTATTGGCAGCTTATCAAAATACAGGGCCTCGTGAATGGCAATCTTGGCAAGTTAACTTCTTGACTCAAATTGGCTTGCAATTTGGTGTAGCTATTTCCCAAGGTGAATATCTAGAACAAGTGCAGCTAAAGTCTGAGCAATTAGTGCAAATTGTTGACCAAGAAAAGGCGTTAACAAAGACAATTAACCGGATTCGACAAGCTTTAGATGTAGAGAGTTTCTTTAAAACAACTACACAAGAAGTTCGTCAATCATTGCGATGCGATCGCGTCGCCGTTTATCGCTTTAACCCTGATTGGGGTGGTCAATTTATCGCTGAGTCAGTCGGCAATAATTGGATCAAACTGGTAGGGGCTGATTACAAAATGGTTTTGGATGATACCTACTTACAAGAAACTCAGGGAGGTCGTTACGCTAAAAGTGAAAGTTTTGTTGTTAACGATATTTATACAATAGGTCATGCTCCTTGCCACATTGAAATATTGGAGCAGTTAGAAGCCAAAGCTTATATGATCGTCCCAATATTCTTTGGTGATCAATTATGGGGCTTACTGGCAGCTTATCAAAACTCTGGCTCTCGTGAATGGCAACCCTGGGAACTTAACTTTTTAACTCAAATCGGCTTACAATTTAGCCTCGCCAAATCCCAAATAGATTATTTAGACAAACTGCGTCAACAATCAGCGAAAATTGCCCAAAGTGTTGAACAAGAAAAAGCATTTTCTAAGATAGTTAACCAAATTCGTCAATCCTTAACATCAGGGATAGATGAAATTTTTAAATCTACTACTCAGGATATCCGTCAACTCTTCAAATGCGATCGCTGTGCTGTCTATAAATTCACATCTGATTGGGGTGGTCATTTTATCTCCGAATCAGTAGCCACAGGTTGGATAAAACTAGTCACGCCTGAACATAAAACCGCCTTCGATGATCCATGCTTACAAGCACTTAAAGGCGGTGATTATAAGAAGGGTAGCAAATTAATAGTCAGTGACATTTATCAAGCCAGCTTTGATACTTGCTACATTGAAATATTAGAAGGTTTTGAAGCCAAAGCCTATGCGATTGTCCCCATCCTATTTGGTGAAAAACTTTGGGGATTACTAGCAGTTTATCAAAACTCTAGCACCCGCGAGTGGCAAGAATCGGAGACTAACCTGTTAGCACGGATTGGGGATCAATTAGGACTAGCTTTGCAACAAACAGAATTCTTACAACAACTACAAGCACAATCAGCCAAACTATCCGAAGCCGCAGGACGAGAAAAAGCTGCGAAAGAATTACTGCAACAACGCTCAATTCAACTGCTAACAGCCCTCAGACCAGCCTTGGATGGAGATTTAACAGTCCGCGCCCCAATTACCGAAGATGAGCTAGGTACAATTGCGGATGCCTATAACAACACTTTACAAGCACTGCGGCAAATCGTTATCCAAGTACAAAGCACTTCTCAAAAAGTAGCCCAAACTTCCAGTACTAGTGATGCTTCACTAGCGGGACTGACAAATTTAGCAAAACAACAATCTCAAGAAATTACCACAGCCCTCAACGACATTCAACAGATGGTAGATTCTACCCAAGCTGTGGTAGCTAACGCTGATTTAGTGCAAGTGGCGGTACAAAAAGCTAACCAAACTGTAGAGTCTGGTGATGCAGCAATGAACCAAACTGTTCAAGCCATCCAAGCGATTCGTGAAACCGTCGCCCAAACTAGTAAAAAAATTAAACGCCTCACCGAATCTTCGCAAAAAATCTCCAGAGTGGTCAACTTAATCAGCAATTTCGCCACACAGACAAACGTACTGGCGTTGAATGCTGCTATTGAAGCCACTCGTGCAGGTGAATACGGTAAAGGCTTTGCAGTTGTAGCCGATGAAGTTCGTTCCTTGTCTCGCCAGTCAGCCGCAGCAACAATTGAAATTGAGAAATTAGTCCAGGAAATTCAATCGGAAACTGGAGAAGTAGCAGTAGCGATGGAAACAGGGATTCAGCAGGTAGTAGAGGGTACAAACTTTGTTAGTGAAACCCGCCAAAACTTGAATGAAATTGTTTCTGCAACTGCTGACATCAGTCAGCTAATTGAGCAAATTACCGCAGCCACCCAAAAACAAATGGGACAATCTGTAACGGTAACGGCATCAATGAAAGATGTAGCCGCAATTGCCAACCAGACTTTTACCGAATCTCAAGAAATTGCTGCTGTTTTACAAGATTTATCAGGAATGGCACAAGGATTATTAGCAACTGCTAGTAAGTTTAAAGTCAACTAATTAGGGAGTAGGGAGAAGATGCAGGGGATGGGGGGGAGTTCAAAATTACTTTACACTGCCAATTGCTTAATAACCTTTGCTCTTCTCCCCCTGCACCTCACACCCTCCCCTCTACTTCTTCCTAGTAACCAATCCCCAGGATAAAATTATGATTACAGACGCTGAAATTCGCGAACAAGGCTATATATATTTTCTGGCAGAAGCACCAGATTTATTGCAAATAATTGAGCAAGAACTGTTTGCCTTAACAGAAGAATTTAGTATTGCTAAAGTTCATAAGTTAATGCGGGCAACCCATACCCTGAAAGGCGGATCGGCTAACGTTGGGTTAGAGATAATTAAGATGATCTCTCATTCGTTAGAAGATGTGTTTAAAGCTCTTTATAGTCCAGATGTGGTCATTGATACTGAACTACAAACGCTTTTATTCCAAGCTTACGAATGCCTCAGTCTCGCCCTAAATACAGAACTGACAGATAGTACTGTCAATAATGAAGAACTATTGCAAAGAGCCGCTTTAGTTTTTGCTCAATTGCAAGAAAAACTCGGTGATGCTTTTGGTGCTGAAACTCATATTCCTACTTCGGAAGAATTAGGTTTTGATATTGTGCAGTCCATCTTTGAAACTGGTGTAAAGCAGCGTTTACAAAGTATAACTGAAGCTATTATTAATCCACCTGATGATGAAGAATTTCAAAGTTTTTTAGTTTCTCAGGCTGAAGTGTTTTTAGGGTTGGCAGAATCATTAAATTTACCTGGGCTGCAAAAACTTTGCCAAACAATGATCACAGCATTGCAAGCAAACCCCAAAAAAGTATATCAGATTGCAGAACTAGCTTTAGCAGACTTACAGCAGGCACAAACAGATGTCCTAGCAGGCGATCGCACTTCTGGTGGTACACCTTCCCCAGAGTGGCAAAAATTTACAACTGTAATAAATGAAGTAAATCAAGTAAATCAAGTAGATGAAGTAAATCAAGTAGATGAAGTAAATCAAGAGTTATCTGGATCTACTGGTAATTTTCTCATCAATGCCGAAGAATTTTATAAATTTTTAACGGCATCTGGTAATACTAAAAATGAACAGATAAAACCAACAACTGCTAAGTTATATTTGAAAGTAATTTACTATATTTTTGGCTGGTTTAATCACCAGATGGGAATACCAAAAGAAGAACTTGAGTTGTCTTTGTTGATTCCTAAATTAGAGAAAGATGACCAAACAAATTATATTACTAATTGGTTGAATGATTTTTTGTATTTTGTCCAAGGTGAAGAAGATAGCCATAGTCTTTGCCTTTATCGCCACGGAATAATTTTAATCATTCTGCTAGCCGTTGCTAAATTTGAATATATATCTGATAAATCTGAAAACTATACTCTGTTAGTTCAAATATTACAAAATAAAATCCGTACATTAGCAAAAGAATATAAAAATTATCCCCCTGTTAATGCACAAGAAAGAAATTGGCTTGATAGTCCCAAATTAAGACATTTGCTAGTTTTTCAAGAAACATCAATGGCTGAAGAATTACCTATCAATGACAATTTAGTAGAGTCAATATGGGGAGGAGAAGCTGATCAAAGTATCACTGAGGAGAAAGTCGATGAATCATTAGCTATTAGTGATATTGTAGTTGCAGATATTCTCGAAACAGATATTGAAGGTATTGCTGATACAAGCATCCAAAACAACGAACAAATACAAGATAAATTCCAGCCGCCAGAAAGTAAAAATTATCGCAAACCTACATTCATTCGTGTAGATGTAGACAAGCTGCAACACTTGAATTATCTAGCTGGGGAATTATTGATTAATCAAAAACGCCGGACATTATATGATGAAAAAATTCAAGAAATATTAGAACAATTATTGCAACGATTTAGCAAACACCAAGCAAGTTTAAGTAAATTAAGAGATTTGCCTATACAGATACAAAATTTCAACTCCCAATCTACACAAAAATTTTCATCTGTCAACTTCGATTCTTTAGAAATGGATGTATATACAGAATTTCATTTATCGTTGCATGAAGCGATGGAAGAAACTCTGCAATTACAAGAAACTACAGAATCCTTAGAATTACTCCTCAAACAAGCTACTCAAGTTAGCGACAAAAAGCAGAATTTGGCTTTTAGTATCATAGATAATTTGGTGGAGGCGCGTTTATCACCTCTAGGGAATGTCCTCAATCGCTTACCCCAGTTGGTGACAAAACTGGCAAGTGTCTATCACAAACTTGTAGAATTGAAACTCACAGGAACGGGAGTGCTAGTTGATAAAGCGATTGCAGAAAAGCTTTATGAACCCTTATTACACTTAGTCCGTAACGCTTTCGATCACGGGATTGAATCTCCACAGATGCGGAAAGAACGTGGGAAACAAGAACAAGGATTGATTGAAATTTGCGCCTATCATCAGGGTAGTCAAACTGTGATTGAAGTCCGGGATGATGGACAGGGATTAAATTTTGAGCGGATTCGCAAGAAAGCTATTGAACTAGAATTTATTCCTGATGATGACGCTAGAAGCTATTTTTCTCAAGCTGAACAATCGGAATTGCTAGATTTGATGTTTTTCCCTGGATTGTCCACAGCTGATCAGGTAAATGAAATCTCTGGACGTGGTATGGGGTTAGATATTGTGCGTTCTCAGTTACAAGCGCTCAATGGCTCCATTTCAGTTCAATCTTTGCCTAATCAAGGTACAACTTTTACCCTTAAAATACCTTTGTCTATGACCACTGACACATTAATGTTAGTCCAAGCGGGAGGGGTTGTATATGCCCTACTATTGGAAAGCATCGAAAAAATATTGATTCCTGCTAATCAGCAAATCAG
Organism: Anabaena sp. CCY 0017; assembly: GCF_963920885.1. Lineage (NCBI taxonomy): Bacteria > Bacillati > Cyanobacteriota > Cyanophyceae > Nostocales > Nostocaceae > Anabaena > Anabaena sp. CCY 0017. The sequence goes on from NZ_CAWUDG010000007.1 coordinate 128,210, forward strand.
GGAATTTGAAGGTAAAAGAGTTTTACATTGGAATACAGATGGCAATGAAACTATAGTTAACCTGCATAAATTTTCTGACTTACTTGACTACCAAGGTTCATTGTTTAATAGTGCTAATTTACTCGATAATATATCACTCAACCATGAAGCCGGAGTCATGAAAAACCCGGTACTACTACTGCGGCGAAATCAAGGTGTTTTTGCTTTAGAAGTTGACCAAATAATTGGTGAACAAGAATTAGTAATTAGACCTTTAGGAAATGCGATCGCTCCCCCAAAATATGTTTATGGTTGTAGTAGTTTAGCCAATGGCAACCTCATCTTAGTAATTGATGGTACACTGCTGCTAGAGTCGAAAGAAAGCCCAATTAAGCTGAATATTGCCGCACTGCCAGCAGCTCATAATTCTGAGCAAAAAGCCTTAGCAATGTCAGGGTATAATGTCTCAGATATGCCTTTATTGGCTGGTTCTGCACCCACAAATACTATAGAAGAACAACCCAGGCGTTCTCTAGAACCAAGTCGCAAAGCTCCAAAAGTGATTTTAGTTGTAGATGATGCCATTAGTCTGAGGCAAACCCTGTCTCTGACGTTGCAAAAATCTGGATATCAAGTCATACAGGCACAAAATGGTGTAGAAGCTTTAGAACAGTTGCAACGCCATTCAGAAATTCAGGTGATTGTCTCCGACTTAGAAATGCCACGCATGAATGGTTTTGAGTTGTTAAGCAATCTCCGTCAAAACCCAAATTTCGCCAATCTACCCATAATAATACTCACTTCCCGCAGTGCCGAAAAACATCGTCAGCTTGCCCAAGAACTCGGCGCAAATGCTTACTTGACTAAGCCTTATTTAGAGCATGAATTTCTCTTGATTATCAATGATTTGATTAATCAAGAAGAGGAAGATTTGGCTTCTTTGTTAATGGTATAGGAAAGTACTGAGATGCGAGCAAACACGTCCTATAAACCAAGTTATTTCAATTCTGACTTGTCACGGGATCTGGAAAACCCGTTTCCATTCCTCTCCCCTGCAAGGCTACGGTGTACACACAAGTCCAAAAACCTTTCATTTGGTAGGGTGCGTTATGGACTTTAGTCCTAACGCACCGAGAATCTAAGATGGTGCGTTGCGCTACGCGACAACACACCCTACAAAAAGAAATTTGGGGTAATTTAATCATTTTTGTGTACACAGTAGCCCCTGCAAGGAGAGAGGCTTTGGGTTGACGTAACTAAACCCAACCTACAATTTTTTGCAACATTTTAAGCTTGCCAGTCCAATACAGTACTTAATTTCTTTCATAAATTAAGTAGGTAGGCACAAATAAACGTAACTATGTAACGAAAAGTAAAAACGCTGAAAACCTCGTGATTGCTTCACTCCACTTCGTTCCGTTCGCAATGACATACCTTGAAATTTTCTCACCCACCTACTTACATCAGTTTTCATGTATTTGAACAACATCTGTCGTAGGGGCGCAAGGCCTTGCGCCCCTACAGTGTGGTCTATTTATCTAAAAATACCTGTAAACCGGATTACTATATTTATATTTTATCGGAATTTAATTCTTTGAGGGTTGATGGAAATAAAATCAAAAATTTTGTCCCCTGATTGTGGGCAGAAATACACTGTAATGTGCCATGATGTATCTCTGTAATAATTTTATAGCTAATAGATAAACCCAATCCTGTGCCTTTTCCTACAGGCTTAGTAGTAAAAAAAGGGTCAAATAATTTCTTTTGGAAATGCTCAGGAATACCAATCCCATTATCAGAAATACTAATACATACTTGGTTGTCTTTGGTCAGTTCAGTACTAATAAAAATTTTTGGTTCTCTAGTAAATTTGTCGCTGCTAATAGCTTCTTCTAAAGCATCAATTGCATTAACTAAAATATTCATAAATACCTGATTAAGTTGTCCCACATAACAACCTATCAACGGTAAGTTACCATATTCTTTAATTACGGCAATTTCTGGACGTTCTGAATTAGTTTTTAAACGATTTTTTAAAATCATGAGTGTGCTATCAAGACCATCATGGATATTCACAGATGTGATTTCTGACTCATCTAACCGAGAAAAATTGCGTAAAGATAGGACAATTTCTTTGATTCTCTGAGATCCTATTTCTATGGAAGATAGTAACTTAGGGAGGTCTGCAACTACAAAATCTAGGCCAATATCTTCTGTAATTTCTTGAATTTCTGGAACAGGATGAGGATAGTACTGCTGATAAACTTGTATCAGTTTGAGCAAATCTTCAATGTATTCCTTTGCGGGAGCAATATTACCATAGATAAAGCTGACTGGGTTGTTAATTTCGTGTGCTACACCTGCAACTAATTGACCTAAACTAGACATTTTTTCACTTTGTATTAGTTGCGTAGCTAATTGTTGCGCCTTATGTTCAACTTCTGCTAAAATCTCAGCTAATTTATCGTTAGTATCAGCCAATTCTACTTCTCGCAATTTGATAGTTGCAAAAGATTTTTCCAAATTTTCTGACATATAGTTAAATGATTCTGCCAATTGACCGATTTCATCATTGGTAATCACTTGTGCTTGGCGATAAAAATTTCCCTTCGCTAATTCTTTAACAACTTTAGTCAGTTCTGTCACTGGCTTAGAAATTGATTTAGCAACTACAATAGCTGCAAAAATTACTAAAATAAGTGTAACTGTAACTAAAATAATAATAATATTTCTCAGTGTTTTTAATGAAGCGAAGGCTTCCAATGTATCTATTTTGACTAATAAACCACTGTTTAAGGAAGGTAAATATCTCCAAGCAGCGATAGTTTCTTGACCTCGATAATCAATGCTAATACCAAAGCCTTTGATTCCTTGAGATGCTTGATAAAGTGGGTGTGATGTCTGCTGCTTAATCTTAATAGTTCTGTTAAAAGCAGCGTTGGCATCATGACGTATGGGTGAGGTAAAAACTATGTTTCGATCAATTCTAGAAACTACAATTGTTTCACCTGTTTTACCTAAACCAATATAATTATTAACAACTTTATTAAATTCGTGATTATTTAGTTTTAATACTAATACACCAATAACTATATTATTCCTAAAAATAGGAGCAGCAATAAAAGCAACAGGTTCTTTAGTATCCAGATGATAGCCAAAGTTTGATATTTCTACTTGCATTAATGTTTTAGCTCGGTCAAAAACTTTGGCTAGCTCATAATTTTTGTATCTTCCTGTATAAAAATTTGTACCCAGTTCTTGATGACGTTTTACCGAAAAAATAGCATCACCTGCCTGAGATATTAAGATAATATCAGAATAACCAAATATTTCTAAATAATTAGAGAGAAAGTTTCTATACTGTTCATCTAATTGTTTATATGCTGTAGAATTTAAACCAAATTGTTCAAACACCTGTTGATATCTTTGGACGGCATCAATTATATTGGGGATTTGTGTAATAGCTGTGGCATTATTCTTGCGTTCATTAATATAATTTTCTAGCCGTTGGGCTTTGTTATCTGCCACAGCAATCAAATTATTTTCAGCTTCTTTTTTCTGAGAACTACTGGCAATGTAATAGTTTAAGCAAGTAATGGTCGTCAGAGGCAATAAGGCAATTATTAAAAACCACAATATTAATTTGTTAACAATTTTGCTGTTTTTCACATTCCATTCCAAATTGATATTTATATAGATTCGTCAATAGCTGAAAATTCCCTAAAAATTGCCTGAAAGATATTGCTTGCATGACTAACCAGGATTTGCCCAATTATTATTCCAGCGTTCATAAAGAGATTGCAGAAAACTGTCCCATTTGGCTTTAGAACGAGAAAGAGGATAAGGCCGGGGTCGAATTGGTTTTTCTGAGTTCCACACAATTTCAAATTGTCCGTCTGCTTTGATTTTACCAACGCGCACAGTCTTCCAGGTATGTTGATTATTAGGGTCTATATATACAATACCCTCTGGTGCTAAAAAACTCTGATCTTTGATATTTTCCCGAATAGCATTGACATCATCTGTACCGGCATCTTGAATTGCTTGCGCCCAAAGGTAAACACCGAAATATGCTGCTTCAATGGGGTCAGATGTGACTCTATCTTTACCATATCTTTTCTGAAACTTCTTGATAAATTCATCATTTCTAGGGTTATCAATACTCTGGAAATAATTCCAGACTGCGTAGTTGCCTACCATATCTTGAATAGAGAAATGACTTAGTTCTTCTTCAGCGAGGCTAAAGGAAATAGTGGGAATTTTTTCGGAGGTAATTCCAGCTTGTTTCAAAGCTTGGAAAAAATAAATGTTACTGTCACCATTAATAGTGTTTAAAATAATATCTGGTTGAGTTTCTACAATTTTTTGGATGACTGAGGATACATTTTTACTACCCAACAAGATATATTCTTCTCCGATTATTTCACCTTGTAATGCTGTTACTTGGTCTGTAATAATGGCGTTGGCTGTGCGGGGGAAAATATAGTCTGAACCTACCAAAAAGAATCTTTTACCTAAATTATCAAAAGACCATTTGACTCCCGGAATAATTTGTTGATTAGGTGCAGCACCTGTATAGACTATATTGGGTGATTCTTCCAGTCCTTCGTACTGCACTGGATAAATTAGTAAATGATTATATTTATTAAATATAGGATTAACTGTTTTACGACTAGCGGAAGTCCAGCAACCAAAGACGGTAACGACTTTTTCTTGTACAATCAATTCTTCAGCTTTTTGTGCGAAGGTCTGCCAATTGGATTCGCCATCAACAACGATTGGTTGAATTTGTCTGCCTAGTACACCACCTTGATGATTAATTTCTTCAATAGCGAGTAAGGTGGCATCGACAACAGATTTTTCGCTAATTGCCATTGTGCCAGTCAAAGAGTGTAGAATTCCGACTTTAATCGGTTGCTTGGTAAGTTGAAATTGAGCATGAGCTAGCAAAAATATGATGATTGTTAATCCAAAAGTTAATAATAAAAGAATATTTTTTCTATTCATTAGTTTGGTGAATGGAGTATATAGAGCAAAGTGCTGTAAAGCCCTGCGGGCATGGCTGCGCTTAAAGCGGTAGCGGGGCGTTAGCCCGTAGAAACCAAGTAGGGGCGGGTTTATTAAAATTATTATTAGTAATTGAGGATATGTGTAAACCCGCCCCTACATCAAGGCTTTCAGCAATCAACAATGTCCTAATGTTCTTGGCGGTTGCTATATATACTTCAACTACAGCATTAGCCATTATCTTTAACTTCACCAAACTTAATTACCAGCGCGATCGCCATACTAACAGCTAAGATTAAGGTCATACTCAAAGCTGAACCAAAGCCCCAATTTTGGGTAACTCCGAGAAATTGGTTATAAACTAACCGCGCTGCTGTCATACTAGAAGCCCCACCCAGCAATTCTGGGTTGATAAAATCCCCTAATCCGGTGATTAAGACCAGCATGGAACCAGCCGTAATTCCTGGCAAAATTTGGGGTACGGTGACTTTGCAAAAAGTTTCTATGTCATTTGCACCTAAATCGGCTGCTGCTTCTAATAAACGCTTATCTAGCTTTTCTAAAGAGGCATAGAGAATTAAGACCATATAGGGTAATAAACTATAGCTCATGCCAATTAAAACGGCTGGAATCCGATGCAGTAATTCTAAAGTTGGTAAGCCTAAACTACTGAGTAAGCTGTTCAATAAACCAGTAGGACGTAAAATAGTAATCCAAGCGTAGGAACGCAGCAGAGAAGATGTCCATAAAGGTAGAACAAAGCCGAGAAGCAGCAAATTTCGCCAGCGTTGCGGGGCTATTTGAGCAATCCAATAGGCGACTGGTAAGCCTAATATTAGGCAAATTATGGTTGTAGCGATCGCTAACCACAGAGATCGCCCAATTACTTGCAGATATAAAGGATCAAGTATCCGAATATAGTTATCTAATCCACTGGGATTGACCATCCCCCCTGGTCTAATATTGGGTACTAAGCTTAACTGCAAAATTAACAGTGTTGGTAGTACCAGCAAAAGTAATAACCACAACCCAGATGGGGCAAGTAATACTAAGGGTTGGAGCCATTTTAACTGAGGACGAAGCGATTTGTTGATCTCTGGTTCTTCGCTTGATAAATTTATTTGAGATGAGCGCTTTTTTTTGGACATCATAATTAAAAAAGTTATATATTTCCTGGTTTAATTACTAGTCAACCGAGTCCAGTAACGCTCATAAATATCTTCCAACTCACCTAAAGGAGTAATACGTTCGCATTTTTCTAGCACTGCGGTAGGTGGAAATAAATTTTGATTATTTTTGATTTCATCGGGCAATTTTTCAAAACCAGCACTATTAGGAGTTGCAATATTCATGCGTTGACTAATCATAGCTGCTACTTGTGGTTGTAAAATAAAGTTAATCCAAGCATACGCTTCATCTATATGGGGTGCTGATTTCGGGATGACAATTGTATCTGTCCATAGTGAAGAACCACTGCGAGGAATGACATATTTGAGTTGGGGATTTTCTCTGGTAACTTTGATAGCATCCACCGAATAACACATTGCTAATGTTAAATCTCCTGCTAACATTTGGTTTTGCCAAGCATCGGTGTCAAACGAAGCAATAGCTGGTTTCAATTCTACTAATTTTTCATAAGCTGCTTTAATTTGGTTTTCGTCTTTTGAGTTATATGAATAACCCAACATTCGTAAAGTTGCACCCATTACCTCTCGGACATCATTTAATAATGTCATACGTTTATTGAGTATGGACTGATTTTGCCATAGATAGTCCCAATCTTCTGGTGCGTCTTTGAGGATTTCCGAATTGTAAATTAAACCTGTTGTTCCCCAATTAAAGGGGATGCTATGGCGATTATTAGGGTCATAGCTAGGATTTTGGAACTGGGGAAATAGTTGACCGAGACCACTTAAGCGATCATGATTTAATTCGATTAATAAACCTTGTGCTTCCATCTTCTGCACCATATAGTCAGAGGGATAGATCAGGCTGTAAGCACCACCACCTCCAGCCAACAGTTTAGCTAGCATCACTTCATTAGAATCATAGACATCGACCACGACTTTTAGACCTGACTCAGCAGTAAAAGCTTGGACTAATTCTTGATCGACATATTGTGTCCAAGTGTAAATATATAGGTTCCTGCTACCAGAATTTCTGGCTGAATTGATATTACCTAGCTGCCAGCCACAACTAGCTAGGGAAAAGCCAGAAAGTGCCGCTATCCCTTGTACAAATTGCCGTCTTTTCGTCATAACTAACTATTTAATAAAGCTATACAGTCACTTTCTGTCCACCAAGCGTATATGGGTGTGTTACGGTCTGGTAAATTGCCAAAGGTATTGGGTTGCAAAACATTGATACTTACACCCGATGTTAATTCCACAACATAATTAACGTGGGTTCCTAAATACATCACATTACCCAGTCGTCCTTCAAAGCAGTTAGTTGAGACACTAGGCTGATAAAGGGAAAGTTGGATTTTTTCTGGGCGCACACTCACCACTACTGCTTGAGATAATTCCGTTGGTGTCTCTTCAGTACGGGCGACTGTAATTTTTAGTCCCGTTTTGGTAGCGATTTGCACCGATGAAGATTCTACGCTAGTGATTTCACCACTGAATAAATTAGTATCACCAATAAAATCAGCAACAAAGGGCGTAAGGGGGTGTTCGTAAATTTGTCTAGGAGTACCGATTTGCTCAATTTTGCCTTGATTCATCACGGCGATGCGATCGCTTAAAGACATGGCCTCTTCTTGGTCGTGTGTCACCATGATAAAGGTCAATCCTAACTCTTGGTGTAAATTCGACAGTTCCACCTGCATATCTTTACGCAGTTTTAAATCTAAAGCCCCCAAGGGTTCGTCAAGCAATAAGACCGTGGGACGATTGACTAAAGCCCTGGCTAAAGCCACCCGTTGCTGCTGACCACCAGAGAGTTGATTGGGAAAGCGCGATCGCAAACTTTCCATTTTTACCAGTATTAAAGCTTCTTGAACTCTGGTTTCAATTTCTGATTTGTGGATTTTCTGGTGGAGGCGCAATCCAAAAGCGATGTTATCCCACACATTCAGATGGTTAAACAGAGCATAACTTTGAAAGACAGTATTTACTGGTCGGCGATAAGCAGGGACATTAGTCATCGGCTGGCCTTGAATCAATACTTTGCCAGCATCAGTCATTTCAAACCCAGCTATTAAGCGTAATATAGTTGTCTTACCACAACCAGAAGGACCTAAAATACTAAAGAATTCTCCCTTTCTGACATCCAAATCGACTCCATGTACTGCCGGTTCTTTGTTAAAAAACTTGAACACGTGACGCAGTTCAACATCCAGAGGCTGATATGTTGTGATTTTATTTTGATTTTGCGTGGCAATTTGAGTCATAATCTTCAGTAAAATGCCCTGATATTAGGAGATTCTTTCAGTTAATGTGGTTTATTGCAACTGATATTTTAGTAGCTATGTGTAGATGTAAACCCTTGACATTTTGTGTAGGGTAGGGGTGCTAGACCCTTTCCTTTTTCATAAATTATGCGGTATAAGAGTTGGTTGAAAGTTCATAGGTCAGATAAGAGGAAAAGAGCAAGGGGTTAGGGGCAAAGGCGATGAGGAAAGGTGTTTAAGCAGCCGAGAGTGCAAATTTATTTTTAACTCCCCCGGCTTCCCGGCCTCTGCTGTCAAGGCGATCGCTTTAGCGCTAAACTCCCGGTAGGTTTTTAGCATCATCGTATACATATTAATACTAGTTTAGAAATTTTTTTTGTCTTATGACTTTATGGCAATCATCTCCACTTGGTGAAAAAAAAAATACACGTACAGTTGGACAAAATTTTCAACCCGTATTTTTAATTGCATTTACCTTATTAATGACCACTGGAATCGGCGTTAGGTTGGCATACTTGCAAATCGTCGAAGGAGCGCGACATCGTTCTCAAGCAGAAGCTAACCGGGTGCGGATAATTCCCAAACAACCAGAAAGAGGTAATATTTTTGATCGGTATGGCAAACTTTTAGCTAGTACGCGTTCTCCTCGTTCTGTATATCTGTGGCCAATGGCACATACCAAAGCTGGGTGGTTAGTTGTTGGTTCACGTTTAGAGAAAATTCTGGATATCCCCAAAGCGGAAATAGAACAAAAATTAGAAGAAGCAGGCCCCAACTCTTCTTCACTCATTCGCATTGCTCGTGATCTGAATGAAGCCCAAATCACTGGTCTCAAAGAGTATGAAAACGAATTAAATGGTGTAGAAATTCATACAGAAGCCGTTCGCTACTACCCCCACGGTAAAGAATTAGCCCATGTCCTGGGCTATACACGAGAACTAACTGCTGAACAGTTAAAACAGAGGCGGCCGGAAGGCTATCGATTAGGGGATGTAATTGGTCAGATGGGGGCTGAAAAGGTTTACGAAAATGTTCTCCGGGGCGAATGGGGCGGTCAGCAAGTAGAAGTAGATGGTGCAGGTCGTCCAATTCGGGTATTGGGAGAGAAACAGGCCAAAGCTGGTAATGATTTAAAGTTAACGATAGATTTAAATCTACAACTAGCTGCAAACAAAGCTTTAGGTAATTACAACGGTGCTATTGTGGCACTTGACCCCAAAAATGGTGCAGTCTTAGCAATGGTATCCCGCCCCACCTTTGACCCCAATATCTTCTCTAAACAAAAACTCTCACAAAACGATTGGGAAACTGTCCAAGGTGCAAACCATCCTTTAGTTAATCGCGCACTGAGTGCTTTTCCGCCTGCCAGTACCTTCAAAATTGTGACGACGGCGGCTGCGTTGGAATCAGGTAAATTTGCGCCTAACACAGTCCTACAAACCTACCCTTCTTTAACGATTGGTGGTACTAGATTTGGTGAATGGAACCACGCCGGATTTGGTCCTTTAGGTTTTGTGGGTGCAATGAAGTGGAGTAGTGATACTTTCTTCTATCAAACTGCAAAGGCAGTGGGTGGCCCCACTTTGATTGAATGGACTCGTAAATTTGGATTTGGCGAAAAAACTGGCTTTGAGTTTGAATCGGAGGAAACCAGAGGTTTAGTACCAGACGACGAGTGGAAACGCAGAATTCGGAAAATGCCTTGGACTGTAGGAGACAGCATTAATATGTCAATTGGCCAAGGTGCTTTATTAGCTACTCCTTTGCAAGTAGCAGTCATGTTTGCAGTACCAGCTAATGGCGGCTATCGAGTCCAACCCCATCTGCTCAAAGATAATGAAGAAGCCAGAAGCTGGCGAGAACCTGTGAAGATGAAACCGACAACCATTAAAATTCTCCAAGACGGACTCAGGAAGGTGATAACTGAGGGTACTGGTAAAGTTTTGGATAAACCCACACTTCCCCCAGTAGCGGGTAAAACAGGCACAGCTGAAGCGTGGCAGCGTGGGGTGAAGAAAAATCATGCTTGGTTTGGTGCTTACGCCCCGGCAGACAAACCAGAAATCCTGATTGTCGCTTTTACTGAACATTCTGGTGGTGGTGGTGGTAGTCTGGCTGGCCCGATGCTTTTAGAAATTATGGAAGACTATTTTCAACGCAAGTACCCTGGTAAGTATCAAAAACCCAACTAAATAATTTATAGGACTTACGCGTTGACAATAAGTACCAAATATGTACAAAACTAAAACGCACATATTTCGTAGGGGTTTAGCACTGCTAAACCCCTACCACACTTTAGCCCGGAGGTGCGATTCTGGGATTTCCTTACCTGACACCAGATGAATCTGAATAGCCACCAGGGGGTATTTGATCTGACGGTGGCTGATATCCCTTTGCTAGAGTATATTCCAGAGACAGTGTCACGGTTAAAACACAAACAGTTAAAATTTTGGCACTAAAAATTTGGTGCAAGAGCCTATTAATACGAGTCATAATCTTTATGCGTGCGGCATTGCACTAGCGAAATGAACAAAAAATTGACAAGCTTTAGTTGTTATTTAAGCAATATCCTTTGTCTATTTACTTTGTTTGCTCAATACCTTCGCCAATTTACGAAGGTGAGTTGATTATCAATTAACCATTAATGCCCATTTCTTTGAGGCTTGGTAAAAATAAGCGGTCATACAAATTTCTTCAAGGTTTCCCACAAGAGGTTTTTAACGTATTAACGGCAGTAGAAAGGTTTGAGATGAAAAACTACCTTTTTAGCGAACGCATAGTGTATAAGTGATTTTGCCAGTTTTGCAAAAATCCTTGTAGCCTCTTATGTTGGCAAAGGTATTGTTGCTTATACATTTGAAGCACATTTTTTAGTTAGGAGTACAGTGATTGATGTATTTCAAGTAAGTGTTCAGATTAATACAGGATTCAGCCAGCCCGAAGTAGTGAAATGGGATGTCTTGTCTATTATGACACTAATTGTTGCACAGAGATTGTACTTGTAATTAGCTACGCACAAGTGATTATTAGAGAATTTGAAATAATACAGAATAGTCGGTTTTTCAAGTAACTTTTAATCTAAATAAAGTTAAAATCTTACCAAAACTCTAACCTTAGATATATGACATAATTAATTTTTAATAGTTTTTGTAGTCTTAAGGAGTAAAAATTAAAAAATACATAGCACTCAATTTATATCGTTTAAGGACAATGCTGATTGCTCAAAACTTTTTTGAATCAACTGGGTTTACACTCAGCACGGGCTAAACGCCCCGCTACCGCTTTAAGCGCAGCCATGCCCGCAGGGCTTTACAGCACTTTTCATCGCCACCAAAACTTAGATGTAGTCCAAGATAATTCACACAGAGAACCTTTAGGAGACAGGGCCACTCGCCGAAACTTACCCTTTAGTTGTCGAGCTAAATTTCTAAATTGTTGAGTTCCCCGACCTTCTTTGGGCGAGTTGATACCTAGCCCGTCATCTACAATGCTCAAGGTGTACCAGCCTTCAGATGCAGAGCAAGTCACTTCCAGACGGGTTACTCCTGTGGCGTGTTTACCGACATTACACAAAGCTTCTTCTAGAAATCGGCACAGTCCTCGCTTGTGTTCCATATTTAAGAATTTTTCATCAATAGGCTCAAAAGTGCGGATTTTCACCCTGATTGTTTTAAAACAGGGAAAGTGTCGCTCTAAGGTATGGCTGTAAACTTGATAAAGAATTTCATGCACAGGATCTTTTAAATTGAGGATGAGACTGTTACCTAAATAAAGGCTAGTATCTTGAGTGGGGGGTTCACGTTGTAAATATTCATAAATTCCCCGTAGTTCGTGGTTCAATTTCTCAATTTCTTTTTCTAGTTCTGGTAGTAACTCGTCTATAGGCAAATCTTTGCTGCGAACTAGCTTTGAGACTTTAGCCAGGCTTTGTAGTGGCCCATTATGAATAGTTTCAAATGTGCGCTCGATGATGGCTTGGCGAACTTTGATACCAGACCTCAAGGCGAAATCATATTGATATAAAGCTGTGAGTTCTATACTATTTAAAGCTAAAACCAGCATTGCTGGGATGACTGGAACCCACCAACCCCAAATCAGCAGAAAATAACTCAAGGTGACTAGGATAGAAGCAGCCAGACTAAAAAATACCAGATTTGTCAACGGTGATTTAGTTAGTCCAGCAATGATAATTCCTAAAACACCCCAAGCCACAATCCACAGATATTCCCAGATATCATGCCAAGTTTTTAAGAGTGGTCGAGAATCTAGGACAGCACTGATAATTTGACTCACAGCATGAGCTTGAATTTCTACTCCATACACCCGCCCTTTTGCAGGTTTGATTGATCTGACCGCAGCCGTAGTGATAAAGTCTTTACGGCTAGGAGCAGTTACGCCAATAATTACGATGCGATCGCGTATCCACTCCGGATTAAAATTATTACTGTTGATATCTGCCAAAGATACCATCCGAAATCTTTCTTGACCACTGCGAAAATTCAGTAGTTTCTGAATTCCACCTGCATCAGTTCGCACATATCCCCCAGTGTTGGGTAAAAATCTGGGTAGTTCAGTATCGCCAAATCTCATCGTAGCGCGATCGCGTATCCCATTTCCTAAGTTCAGACCTTCATCAGCTAAGTAAATCTTTGCTAGACGTAAAGATAAAGATAACTTGTATGCTTCAGGCGTTGGTGTCCCTAATAAAATACGTCTTAATTTGCCATCACTATCGAGAATCTGGTCGGCAAAACCTAATTGTTCCGGTGGTAATGCTGGTGGTGGCGCAATTTTTTCAGGTAAGACTTTTTCAATGGCAATTAAATTGGGAAATCTTTGGAAAACTGCACCCAGTTCATTATGTCCAGGTTCCACTGGTAAATCTCGATAAATATCTAGACCAATAACTCTGGGGTTGTAACTTTGGAATTTCAATAACAGTGCGGCCAAATTCTGATCTGGTATTGGATAATTTTGAAGATTGCGAATATCATCTTCATTAATACCCACCAGAAGAATCCGATCATCTATAGGTTCTTCAGGGCGGATACGCAGAAAGTTATCAAATGCTAGCCATTCTAATGATTGCATTGAACCTGTAAGTCTGAGGATAATTACTAGAGCAATCATCACCATTCCTGGTACAGTGCCTACACGCCAAATGGCAATGTCCTCTTTGATTTTTCTCCAAATTCCAGGATGCATAAGCTGTTGCCATAGACTATAAATTTCAGCTTTTGCTCAAGCTTTATTAATCAGTAACTAGATTTAAATCTTGCTCATGGCTCTCTATACTGAAATTAATCTATCTGCTTGATTTTAACAACCTACCTATTAAAGATAATACATCCTATTAAGTTACTTAATGCATGATCCGATGATTTAACCCTGATGTGAGTGTTGTGCTAGCACAAGTCAGCATCAATAAACAGACTGTTCAAAGTCAATGCAAAGCCAGGCTAATCAATCAAACCTTTTTCTCTCGCCCGCATTTCCGTTTGAATACGAATATTTCTCCCCTCTTCAGGATAAACGTCTAAAGCATCTTGCAACTTACTCCAGTAATGACGTACCATCCGTTCAGATATACAAATACGTTCGGCAATAGTCTTGTCTTGTAATCCTTCTTCAAATGCTAGAGTTAGCACTCGCAGCCACTCTGGCTTTACCTCCAATCCAGAATGAATTCCTTTAATGTCTTTGGTATGAGTTAATCCCTGTAATGCCCAATCTGCCCTTGTTAACATTTCTTTGGTAGTCAGGCTTTTGTCGGCGACTGTAAAACCTCCTTTATGACTGTCAATGTCAGGTCGAATCCTTACCAATGTTCTGACATGGGCGCTTTGAACAACTAAATTTAAGTTTTGATAGTCTTTCATTAGAGTCCTGAGCAGTTGTATACCTGTATCCGGTCGTGCAGTAGTGCCTGCGTGTTCTGGGATAGAAAGATCCATCACCACCAAATCGGGTTGCGATTCGGTAATTTGATTGAGAGCATTTTCAGCGTTCACCGCAGTTATAAATTCAGCATCAGAGTAGTGCTTTCTCAGTAATTCAACTGTTCCACCTAATACTAATTCGTGATCATCGATGACTAAAATTTTGATTAATGACTGTTCGGATAATGCTGGTTTCATAATTAACACTCTGCAAATTTTCCCTGAAATAACTATTTTTTATCATTTTTAATTAATCAAAATTTAATACTATAGATAATAGTAATTTCACTGTTGCATATCAGTTATATAGTTTAAAACATATATAAGATTTTTACCAACTTTTAGCGTTTTTTAGTGATGATAATTACCAGCAAAAGTACCAAGTAGCATTGAATTGCTGACTCATATAAAAGCATTTACCTCCAGTGAGAATATGAAAACTTTTGTAAAGGTAATTTAATTCAGGTAGTTGGGAATAAAAAATAAGTGTGGATACATCTGGATAACTAATTTTTACTATTAATTGAGTTAATTTTTCCTGTTGCTTTAAAGTAATATATATAGATGTTTGGGTAATAGCTTCTGGTATGCTTGTGATTAGCAGTTCCTCTAAAGCACGTAAAACGATCATGCTGCGCTCCGCAGGCTCATGTCGCCAAGAGGCTGGCATATCGATGTAAAAAGATAGGCGGGGATGGGATATTAACCACGGTTTTAATAAGGACTCAATAGCTAAAGGTAGGCTATCTTGTAGTGATGCTGGAAATAAGCAATCACTTAGTGCTGCTAAAGAGTCATGAAAATTATCAATTCTGTGCAAACATTCTTGAGTCTCTTGCGTTAATAAGTTTGGGTTTTTTACGGTCAGTAAATCCAAGCTACGGCGGATAATAAATGATTCTTGTAATAAACCGTCCCTAATTTTTTCAGATTCCAAAAACAGCTTAATAGACTGTCTCGAAGACCACCATTGTAATGCTTGCTGAATTTTATGATAAGACTTCAGAAAATACACAATAGTGATTATATAGGCAGCTACAAGTATAATTTGCGTACATAATTTTAGGCTCATGTGAGATTCGCAGACTATTTGTTTTACTAGCATAAGAGAAAAATGCTAGTAAATGTTTTGTCAAGTTTACAAGGATCTTCATAAAATACACCATAGTAATTTCCGAAATCTGTGTAGTGGATAACTAACTAGTACAAGTCGGCGGAAGCTACGGAGCGTCTCTCAGTCAGCACCGTACTATAAATCAGTGATTAATCTGGCTCTTCTCAGGATAAATTGCAGCGCTGTCTCCTCTTGGGAAAGAATATCAGCTTTGCTATTCATGCCTGATTGGATTCGACATTGGCGATCGCCATTACCAAATGTTAGACTTTCTGGTTGTACCGTGGCTTCAAAGTAACTACCTGCTGTAGTACCAATTGAACCTGCGCTCATATTATTACCGGAATTTGTCATTATGTCTGGAGATATGTGACTAACCACAGCTTTGAGAGTGCCATAATCAGGATATGGACAAGCATCAACACGTAGTAGTACATCTTGACCAACTTCGACCTTTTTAATATCTGCGCTGGGAATCATCGCTTTAATTACCAAAGGTGCATTTTGAGGTACGATTTCCGCCACAGGTTCGCTAGCACGTACAACTTGGCCAGGGTTGCGTAAATTGAGCTTGAGAATAATCCCGTCACTAGTAGCACGAATAATGGTATTTTGCAGTTGATTCTGTATTTGTTGAATTTCTTTTCGCAGTTGGTTAAGTTGATTTTGCATATCAACTCGCCGTTGAATTAAAGCTTGTTTTTCCTTTTTTAAGGTGGCGATGCTTGCTTCACCCCTAGCAGTTTCTTGAGCAATCCTTTGTTCAGCAATGTCTACGGTCGCCTGAGAAGGATTGATCGCCGCTTCAGCTACGCGCACTTTACTTTCAGCAATTTCTACCGCTTGCTGTCCGGCTTTGAGGATGGCTGTGGTTTGCTCAACCAGGAGCTTTTTTTGCTCATACTCACGTTGACCAATGGCTCCAGTTCCTGACAATTGTTCGTAGCGATCGCGATCCAATTCGGCAAATTTTAAATCAGCACGAGCTTTTTGGACTTCTGCGTGTGTTCTTTGCAATTCAGCTTTTGCTGCTTGTAACTCGCTTTGAGTCCCAATTTGTCGTTCTTGATAATCTCTTTGATTACGTGATAAATCAGATTGAGCAGCAGCAACAGTCCGATCTATAAATCTTTGTTCAGCGATAATCTGAGTATCTAAAGAGTCAATTTGGGCATTAATTTGAATTAGTTGTAAATTATTTTGTTGGAAATTTCCTTGTAATTGACTTATTTTAATTTTCAAGTCCTCAGAATCAAGGCGAGCAATTATATCTCCTTCTTTGACAACCTCATTTTCATTAACTAAAATTTGTTCAACAGTTCCTTCGATTGGTGGCTGTACTAGTCGAACTTCTCCTGTAGGACGAACAGTTGCCGCAGCTTTGACTGTTACGTTATATTTTACCCAAGAAGAGAGAGCGATCGCGCACATAACCGTTCCCACCAAAGCCACTCCACTTAAAGACATCCAGATGCTAATAGGAGGCAAAAAATCCTCAGTTTTAACGCTGGGAAGGATTTTTTCATTCTGAGTATAGAGCATATTATTATAGGCAGATTCTTACTAATCATGAAATTAAAAAATCCAGATGTTCTCCCGGTTTTTCTCTTAATTCTGCCAAACTTCCTTGCTGTCTCAACTTGCCATTGTCCAACAATACAACCCAATCAGCCCGATTAATTACTTTGGGACGATGAGTAATTAAAATTGTGGTTTTTCCTCGACGATGCTTAAACAATTGCTCTAAAACTTGCGCCTCACTCACCGGATCAAGTCCACCAGTTGACTCATCTAAAATTAAAATTGGTGGTTCCGTAAGTATAGCTCTAGCAATAGCTAGTCTTTGGCGTTGTCCCCCGGAAATATTAGCCCCAAATTCGCCTAAAACAGTTTGATATTTATCTGGAAGTTTACAAATAAATTCATCAGCCTCAGCAATTTTACAAGCTCTAACAATCTGTTCAAAAGAAGCATGGGGCGCTCCTAAGCGAAAATTTTCTACTATAGAACGACTCCAAAAGTGAGCATCTTGAGGAACCAGCACTATCTGTTGTCGTAAACAATCTAGAGCCAAGTCTTGGAGATTATATAAACCTATCTGGATGTTACCAGATTGTAGAGGATATAACCCAGCAATGAGTTTTGCTAAACTGCTTTTACCACAACCAGATTTACCAATGATCGCCGTAACTTTACCACCAGGAATAGTTAAAGAGAAGTTTTCTAAAAGGTCAAGCCTACCAGCATAGTGAAAGTTAACATTATGGCAAACAATATCCGTTTCACCCGGAATTTGAGCATAAGGCTTCTTCCCATCCTTTTCATTTTCTGGGGTAGCATCAATAACTTCTGTTAGACGTTGTGTAGCGGTTTTAACACGAGTGAATTCTTGAACGAAACTAATAATCATAGCAATTAATCCCAGAAAATTAGCATTCATGGCATTAAATGCTAGTAGCTGCCCGATGCTGAGATTTTCTACGGGATTAATCACCAAATAACCACCAAACCAGAGTAAAAGCACAGTACCAATAGAAGAAACAAAACTAGAAAAAGTATTGTTAATAATTCCTATTTGCATGGTGCGGAATGCTAAGTTACTCAGAACTCCAAATTTACCTTGTAATTCATCTTTAAATTGTGGCCCTGCTGTAGTGGTTTTGAGAGTCAGAGCGCCTTTAAAGGTTTCTACTAAGACCCCCTGAGCTTCTGCATCTTTAACTAACAATTCACGGGTTTTTTGCTGTAAACTTGGTTGAAAGATGATTGTCGATAAAGTCATGAATACAGCAATAATTGCTGCTAATGCAGTCAGCTTCCAACTATAGAAAATCATTAAGCAAAGAGAAATTACCGCAATAAAAAAGCGGCTGGGTAAGCTGACAACTAGTTGAGATATTAATTGATTAATTTGGTCAATATCCTGTAGCCGACTGACAATTTCTCCACTGCGCCGAGCTTCGTAGTAAGAAAGCGGTAATTGCAAAATTTGTCGCCCAAAATCTAAAACTAATCCTAATTTAAGACGTTGGGCAAAGTGGGCGATTAAGTTAGACTGGACATAAGAAAGGCTAGTAGAAATAAGATTCATCACCACTACAGCAATGACTACAGTAGTGAGTAAACTTGTATCACCCCTAACTAGCACATCATCTGTCAGGATTTGCAACAAGAAAGGAGAAGCCAAAGACAGCAACCCCAACATCAAGTTGAGAGGTAAAGCTTGAACAAGAATTGCCCGATAAATCCAAATGCGCTTAAAGAAACGCAAAAACCCACCAATTTGATCATCTTCTTGAGCAAAAAAGCGGATCGGATCTGGTTCTAGTAGAAGCATTAACCAGTCTGTCCAACCCTCGGCTAAATCTTGGGGAGACAGATAACGAATTCCCACAGCCGGATCAGCAATTAGACATTTTTTGCCTTTTTTGCCATACAAAACAACCCAATGATTGCCTTTCCAGTGAATAATTGCTGGTAAAGGAGCTTCATTCAATCGCTCAAGCAACTCTGCTGAAGTTTGCACAGGACGAGTGTTGAAACCTAAAGTTTCTGCACCTCGCCTTAGTCCCAACAACGTTGTGCCAAATTGTCCAGTACCTACGGTTTCGCGGATATGGCTGAGAGTAAAATTGCGCCCGTGATATTTAGAAACTGCTGCTAGACAAGCTGCGCCACAGTCTTCTTGACTATGCTGGCGAACAAATTGGTATTTCATAAATGACTTAGAGTTTTTACTGTGCAAGGATTTTATATTTCCTAGTTTCAGAAAAACCTATTATGCTAGCTAAACAAGTTATTTAGTAAGTTAATGCCTTTACTTTGGAAATTACTAGGAGGATTAAAACTGCTACTAAGGGAAGCGAGGATTAAGGTTTTTTGAGAAAACTGATATAGCGCTTGATTACTGACAGAAATTCCTAGACTTCCTTCAACAATATTAATTGCACTGTTGGCAAAACTCAGAATATCTGTCTGTTGGAAAAACATAAATTCAAAATTTCCACCAGAAACTTTTTCTTGTTGTTGGTTGCTCAAATCTAGAAATAGTTCAGACTCTTTTGATTTTATATTATTAGTCACAGTTTCACCCATTTCATTCAATTAATTAATGTATTATTTTAACCCTAGCACCTTATAAATCAAGTAAATATTCAATCATTTTTAAATGATTTTCCAGTGATAAAAATCACTGGAAAATCATCGATATACAAGAAGAACAGTATCTTACTCGATTCTATTGTACCCGAATTTGAGTTTCTCCCAGATTTGGGTGCAGATCAAATCATTATGATTTAAGGAAGAATAGCAAGACGGTCTTGTTCAGCAGTTGCAATTCTAAATGCATCAAAGAATGAAAATGTATTAGCGCCAAATCTATTAGCTTCTGTCGATGAAATACTTGTGAAGCCTTCGGCGAAGGTGCTTTTGCTCTTTTCTGCAAGAACAGTGAAAAATCCACCAGCTACGATTTCTTGTTGCTCAACGGATACTTCGGTAAATAATTGGTTAGACATGGTTTTAATCTCTTGGTATTGGGAATAATTACCTGAGTTAGTAGTTGTTTGGACGACTCAACTCTTGGATTGTTATTAATCTAACCCCCTTGAATTACTAAGTCATTTACATTTTCTGCAAAGTTAATTACTTAATTTAGAAATTGTTGTTGCATAATCAAGCCAGGGTAATTACCGAAAACTACATCAAAACATTACACTTTTCGGTAATTAGATGTCTTTGGCAAATAGGAACAAGCCTTGAATTGTCCCTACAAGCATTCAATTGCCGTAATCATAGCGGATTTAATAAAATACAGAACCTCACCCCCAACCCCTCTCCTTACCAAGGAGAGGGGAGACTTTGATGTAAGTCAAAGGCGGGGTGAGGTCAAGGTGAATTTAATTAATTAAGTTCTAGTTCTTAGGGTTTTTGGGTAGAAATCGCTAACTTCGCCCCTTTTACTTGACGCACCCGATCCATAATTGCCACTACCTGACCATGCCCTACTTTTTCATCAGCATTAATAATCACCAACGCTTCTGAGTTAGAACCAATGGTAGTCCGTAGCTGCTCTGCTAATGAATCCACTGTACTCGGTTCCTTGTTAACGCTAATTACTCCGTTTTCCTCGACGGTGACGGTAATTTTCATGGGAATTTGCTGTTGTGTGGCTGTGGTTGCCGTAGGTAAATTCACTGGCAAGCCTTCAGACCTAGTTAAAAACAGCGTTGACATGATAAAAAAGGTTAATATGGCAAAGATCACATCAATCATCGGTAAAATGTTGATCTGTGCTGGTAAATCTGCTTCATCGGGTAGACGCATAGCTTCTCTCTCCTCGTTCGTAACGTCGGCGGTAAAGTAACTCTAATTGTCCCCCGTACTCTTGAATGAGTGCTATTTGACGGACATATAAACCTCGAAAAGAGTTGGCAAATAAAAGGGTGAATATTGCAACTACTAAGCCCGTGGCTGTGGAAACCAACGCTTCACTGATACCAGCCGTTACACCTGCGGTTTTTGTTCCTCCCACATCACCTATATCTAGGGAAGCAAAGGACGCAATTAACCCTAATACAGTCCCTAGTAGACCTAATAGTGGTGCTAAACCAATTATTGTCTCAAAAATGTTTTGAAAGCGTTTTAGTAAGGGTATCTCAGCTTGGGCTTCACTTTCTAACGCCAAACGAAATTCTTCAGGATTTGGTTCTTCCAATTCCAACGCCGCCAAAAAAATCCGTGCTAAGGGCAAATCGGCATTTTTCCGGAGTTTATCTATTGCACCAACTACGTTATCTAGCCGATAAAGCTTCAACACGTCTCTAATTACGCTGCTTTGACGGTTATTGATTCTCACCCAAAATCGGATACGTTCAAAAATTAGCGCCACGGCTAAAACTGAAAACCCGAACAGCGGCCACATTACTACACCGCCAGCCGTAAACAGATTATTAATTCCCATCTAATGCCTCGTCACAAATAATTAATACACAGCCAGATGTGTAGAATCTTCAGGCAAATTGATACTTTTTGTCAAGAGAGTACAAACAAGTCCCAATTAAACAGCACCCAAAAGACAAGCATAGCAGTCCTGAATCCGATCAGGTATATTTCTCTAACGCTGATTCTCTGAGCCTTTATTTGCGCCTCTGTGTGAGGTAAATTCATTGTGATGCAACTTCGCGTAATTGCTTGGTGACTTGTTCCACTGTATCGATACTGGTGGGACTCACTAAGCCATCATGATGAAAGATAGACACTTGATTATTTTTCGCAGCCTTGCAATTTATGCCAAAACGGTAACTGCTGAAAAACTTCTGGGTTAACAGTATCGGACTCCATGATAAAAATCTGATCGGGATTATTGACTAATATTTTTTCTTGGGAAAGAGATAAAATTATTTCAGGATTTTTTTGCACCACTATAGAGCAACCAAATAAACATGGGTGAACCGAGTAAAGCGGTAATTGCACCTACGGGTAACTCCACAGCACCTAAGCGAGAAAGTAAGTCAGCAAAGGTGAGTAACCAAGCACCCGCCACAGCTGAGAAGGGTAAACATATCCGGTTGTCGGTTCCGACTAACATCCTTACGCCGTGGGGAACTACTAAACCGACAAAACCAACTAAGCCGGCGACACTGACAGCACCTGCGGCTAAGAGAGTTGCAACTGCACCGATGAGTATACGCGATCGCATTAACGAAAAGCCTAAACCAACGGCTAAATCATCGCCCAATGACAGGACATTTACTGAACGCGCCAGTAAACACCCAGCTATTAATCCTACAAACATATAGGGTGCAGCCATTTGGACTTGTGTCCAACCCCGACCGTTCAGACTTCCCACTAACCAATTTAAGGCTAACTGGATTTGTCCATCTTCAGCCGTCAGTAATAGCACTGATTGTAAGGAACCAAACAACGAACTAACTGCAACCCCTCCTAAAATTAGCCTTTCAACTCTAATTCCCCCAGAGGTGCGACCGAGAAAAATCACAATTCCGGCTGTGATAATTGCGCCTAACCAAGCTGCTAGGGGAATCCAAGCTACGAATACTTGTAAGACGATCATGGCGATCGCCACTAATCCAGCACCCGCAGAAATACCGAGAATAAACGGGTCAGCCAGACTATTTCGTAACATTCCTTGCAACAAAGCCCCAGACATCCCTAACCCAGCCCCTACCAGCATGGCTGCGGCGATTCTAGGCATTCGCAAATCCCACAGAATCGTTTGTTTAATGGGGTCGCCCTGGTGTAATAATGCTTGCCCAATATCTGATATACTAAACGGGACAGCGCCTTGAGAGATGGAAAGTGCCAAGGTGACAGCGATCGCCACACTCAAAAGAATAATTGCGACTAACAGACGATTATTTAGCCATGTTTTCTGAATTCTGCTGGTGAATTGCATTGTTTTTTGAGTGCAATAGATAATTGCCGTAATCTTTCACTAACTTCTAAATTAGATGCTTGTGATTTCAAATTATGCGGTATTTCCGCAAAAAGAAGGGTATTTCCTTCCAACCATTCATTCAGAGCAACTCCATTCCAAGTACCCCCCTTATCTCTAAATCTATCAACTAATCCCTTGAGTTCTTGAATACAATAAGACTCGAAACCCGCAGCGTCAAAAATTGCATAACGCAAATATTCTTCAAAGGCATTTATATCATTTTCAACTTCAAATGTTACAGCTTGTTGTGGTGGGATAAATTCACTACCAACATCTATTGCTATTTGCGTCGCTACTCCTGTTACTCCTAATACTTGTTGGCGAACTTCCGGGTTGAAGAGTAAATCAGAACCATACTTTATATATCTTTTGAGAACAGTATAGGCAGGTTCCACACCATTATAATAGTTATCAACAATTTCAATATCTACTCCCAGACTTTTGATAATTTTGCTCCACATAACAAATTAACTAGAGTGCTTTTACCGCTACTTGTAGTTCCTGTAGTTGCAAGAGTGAGCGTAGGATGGCGAAGTTCATCAACCAGTTGACTTAAAGCTTTTTCTAAGTTGTGGGAAAGTTCTTGGATTTCTGGCTGATATGTTTCGGGTAAGTGCAGGGATATTTCCGTGTGAAAATTATTCCAATATTGAGCAAGTAGCTTGGCTTTAAATTCGACCTCTTCAAATACCTTATAAACTTGATTGCTCATATTATTTGTATTTATTTGTACTTATATATTTTATACCTTGTATAAGCACGTTGTCCTGAAATCTGGAAACTGTTACTAGCTTCTTTTTTTATGATTCCCATTTGGTTTGACATCAAAAGCGATGCCTGCGGCGGATATTAAGCATGAAAAATTTCCCGCCAGACATAACCGTAGGGCAGGTTGGCGGGTTTTTCTTTATTTTCACCTTACCCTACGGTACTAGGGGGAATTTAGATTATGGTTGTGCAGGTTTTAAATTTCTAGCTTTGTAGAATAATTCTAGACTATGGCGATCGCCTACAAAACGCCAGTGCCAAGGTTCATAACTCACACCTTGAGGATTATTCTCTGGAAAGGAGATTTCAAAGCCAAAACGCGCCGCATTTGCTTCTAACCATTTGAACGCCTTCGTATTTTCAAAGTTGGTTTGCAGATTAGTCGCTGGTACTGACCCATCTCCTATATCCACAGCGTAGCCTGTATGATGTTCACTGTGTCCAGGAGGCGCACTCACCGCAGCCCTTTGGGATGGGGTTTGATTGCGTCTAGCACCAATCCCAAAAAATAACTGTTCCTGATCTTTTACCGAACGAAAACCAGAAATTGCCACTAAAATCACACCCTCACGTCGCGCCGCTTGCGTCATCGCCTGATACCTTTGAGCCGCAACTTTTTTCAGTCTAATGCGCCCATCTGCGGTAATTGGTAATAACTCTGACTCTGGTGCTTCTGGGTATGTCAAATGACCCAACAGGGCATCAATATTTTCTTGCCTATTGACAGAATCATTAGTTTGTGTATCGGTGGGAGTTGTGGCATTAGGTGCAGGTTCAGGGACAACTGTGTTTCTGGGGGCGATGACAAAGAACCAAAAACTAGCAATTAAACCCAGGATGATTAACCCGGATACTCCAGTGATTAGTAAAGTTAGACTTGGTGAAAGTCTTTTAGGTGCTGCTTCAGGGCTATCGCGTAAAGCTACGGGAATATCTTCTTCGCTAGAGTCACCTGATAAGTTATGCGGTTGTCCAGAAAACCGGGCTTTATTCAAGGATCAACTCCTGCTTGTGTGCAATATTCTTCAAAGATTGTAGACTGGACAGAAATAAACATCTTCAGTAGTATTCACATCTATATATTCCTAGACACAATCTTGGCTAACCTCCTAGAACTATACGTCAAACTGGTGGGATTAGTCCTAGTAGGCTTTATTCTGGGACGCAAACTACCTAACTCCGTTCCTACCCGTCTGGCTCAAGGGCTATTTTGGGTGGGAGTACCGATAAGCATAGTAGCTTTTTTACGTCGATCTGATTTGTCAGGACAGATTTGGATTGCTCCGGCGATCGCCTATTTAGCCATTTTACTAGGAGCATTTTTGGCTTGGTGGGGAATGAAAGGTCAAGCCTATTTCACAAAAACCATTCACCAAAAATCAACCCAAGGTAGTTTGCTTCTAGCGGCAATGGTGGGTAACACAGGTTATCTTGGTTATCCCATCACCCTAGCATTAGTCGGGCAAGAATACTTTGCCTGGGCTTTATTCTACGATATGTTGGGATCATTATTCGGTGCTTATGGCTTCGGAATAGTCTTAGCATCTCATTTCGGCGGCAATGTCAGGAATTATGGGCAAATCATCAAGTCTATTTTCATAAATCCTGCCCTGTGGAGTTTCGGCTTTGGCTTGCTATTTCGAGACGTGACCCTCTCCCCTATCTGGGAATCTAGCCTAGAAAAATTAGGTTGGCTGGTTATTGCGTTAACTCTGATGTTAATTGGGATGCGACTTTCCCAGCTTAATTCTTGGCACAGGCTACCAGAAGCCGGAATCAGCTTAACAATTAAAATGTTGGTAGTTCCATTATTTATCGGCAGTACGTTACCACTTTTTGGCGTAACTGGTGAAGCAGCACAGGTAATTGTGCTACAAATGTCAATGCCTCCAGCATTCGCCACATTGGTAATTGCTGAAACCTTTAATCTTGATCGTGACCTGGCTGTTACTTCTTTAGCTGTGGGGTCTATGGGATTACTGATTACTCTACCGCTTTGGTTATGGCTATTTTAATTAATTAATAGACATCTCCGACAAAGAATGTAGAGACGTTTCATGGAACGTCTCTACAACGGTTCTGTGATAACGCATATTTTATTTTCACTAGATGTCTAATAATAAAGCGCCTGGGGTTGGGACTTTTCCCACCCTAAAACGCGCAAGACTGTAGAGAATAGGTGGCTGATGTTTATCGGGGAACAGCCCAGGGATAAACGCCTGTAGAAACTATTACAGGTTTGTTGCTGTACTCAACTTCTAGCTGTCGCTGCATATCTAAATCCCAAGTCAGGTTGTAATCTCGCTCTAGTTCAGCAACAACAAACGGACGCAGCACACCTGTCACCACGACACTTTGTTCATCACTGATCATTGGTAGTGAATCAGTACGCAATACAAGTAACTCTTCTCCACCCAGTAATTGGCCTTCATTCAAGCTAAATAAAACCTCATTTTTTTTGTCTGCTACTTCACCGGCTACCGCTAGAGTTTGGTTGTAGTATGGAGTGGGGTTAGAAATGATTTCCCCTGGTTTTGGTGCTAGTGCCATTGACTGAGCAACAATCACAGTCCGACCTTCGTATTCACTATACAAATCTGGCTGCAACTTCAGATTATAATCTCTATTAATTTCTGGCAGTACAAATCTGCGAACCTCTCCTGTAGCTTGAATATCCATATTCTGCTGATCAGGCAGATTCAAAGCTTGACCTGTAGCATTAACCACTAAAATGGTCTCACTGCCAAATAATTCCTCATTTGTGACTGTAAAGCTGGTGGGACTGACTGAGGTAATTGGCTGACTTCTAATGGTTACAGTTTGACCAATCAGTTGATCTGTTCTGTCTGAAACTTCCTGGCTGACCATATCTCCAGGAGATTCCGGTGCAATTGCTTCTCGAAATCCATTATTACAACCAGAAAGCAGCAAACTTCCCAGAACTAAAACAGTGATACCTTTGGACTTCCACAGCTTTTGCATCAAACCACTATCGGCACAATTTACACCACTCCTTAAGTGATTTGTGTTGAATCTATTAATCATGGAAAAGCTCCTCATACTTGTTGTTCTCTTTTTTGAATAAGAGACACAATTTCTGCTCATCACTAGTTGATTTATTTACATCAATGATTTGTGAAATCAACCAGGAGCATAAATTACAATTTTTGTAGACAAGGCTATTTTACAAACTTAAATTTTTATTTTCTTCCATCCTGGGAATTATTTATTTTTTCTTACTTATGAAAGATGAAAACTTAATTAAAAATCATCAAGAGGTTGAGAATGAATCAGCAAAGTAATCATGAATCTGAGGAAACACAGCCTAGTTTATCAGCTCGATTGCTAGAACTTGCTCAACTTTTCCTGAAGTTAGGCTTAATTGGTTTTGGTGGACCGCAAGCCCACATTGCCATGATTAATGATGAAGCGGTAGTGAGGCGAGGCTGGTTTACTCAAGAACAATTTTTAGAAGGAGTAGCAATTTGCGAGATGTTACCTGGCCCCGCTTCTACCCAGATGGGAATTTATACTGGGTATGTGCGGGCGGGACAATTGGGTGCTTTAGTGGCAGGTATTTGTTTTATTTTGCCTGCTTTTTTAATTGTGCTGAGTCTATCTTGGGCATATTTTCGCTTTCAAGGTATACCGCAGATTGAAGATTTATTTTTGGGGGTGACACCTGTGGTGATTGCGATCATCTTTGGATTTTGCTGGAAGTTAGCCAAACGGGGAATTAGGGATGTCAAAGGTGTAGCTATCGCTTTAGCTGTTCTACTTGTTACCTGGCTATTTCAAGTCAATATTCTGTTGCAATTTGTCTTAGCTGGTATTGTCGGGTTAATCCTTTACAGTCCATCAAATCGCACCAGTACTTGGTTAGTTCCCCTTTTACCCATGATGCAGGTACTGCCCAAAACCTTGGCGACTGTAACTACTGATACATTGGCATTGTCCAGCTTTTGGGGACTAGAACGGATTCAGGAGTACTATTTAACCTTGACGTTCTTCTTTTTGAAAGTTGGTAGTTTCATCTTTGGGGGTGGGTTAGTGATTATCCCCTTGCTGGAGTCGGAAGTAGTAACTCAATTTCATTGGTTAACCCGCAGTGAATTTCTGGACGGTGTTGCTATTGGTGAATTTACTCCGGGGCCTGTGGTGATTACGGCGGCTTTTGTCG
This sequence comes from Anabaena sp. CCY 0017, assembly GCF_963920885.1. Taxonomy (NCBI): domain Bacteria; kingdom Bacillati; phylum Cyanobacteriota; class Cyanophyceae; order Nostocales; family Nostocaceae; genus Anabaena; species Anabaena sp. CCY 0017. The sequence continues at coordinate 156,050 of NZ_CAWUDG010000007.1, forward strand.
GTTATAAGGTGGCTGGTGCAATGGGTGCTTTAACTTCGGCGATCGCCATTTTTATCCCATCGTTTCTATTTATTATGGGAGCTGCACCGCTTTTAGTTCGCATTCGTCAAAACCCCTGGATTCGCAGCTTTTTGAAAGGCGTTACTCCGGCGGTTTTGGGTGCGATCGCATCTGCTGCCATTCCCCTAGCACAAACTGCTATCATCCAAGATACTCTTGGGCGCTCTATTTTAGCCGCTATGATCAGCATTCTGGCTTTAGTTGCTCTGATCCGCTTCAAACGTCCCACATGGCAATTAGTCCCCGCAGGTGCAGTTATAGGCTTAATTGCTGGCACTTTTTAACAGTTATCAGTTATCAGTCAAGAGACATAATACTCTTCACTCGTCAACACGGTTGACTTATTTTACCTGTAAGTTCTGCGGGGTTCATGTTTTCGTAGTGTTCAAAGGGTTGATGAATCCAGGGGTTATCAGGTAGATAATCGACATAATAATCCGGTTTGATGGTAGAACAGGCTTTATACCACAATACTGCCGTGCGAATTTCTGCAACGGCGAAGTTACTATTTTGCTTTAACCAAGGTATAGTTTGTTCCAGGGTGATTCCCGAATCTACCAAGTCATCAACTAGGAGAATGTGCGAACCTAAATGTTCTGTTGTCATCGTTAAATGGCGAGAAAAGGTTAAATTGCCTCTTTCTTGCTTACCGGAACCACTGTAAGAAGATGTTGCTAAAATTGCCAACGGCTGCTGATATATCCGGGAAATGATATCTCCCACTCGCAGTCCTCCTCTAGCAAGACAGACAATCTGGTTAAACTCCCAGCCTGACTGATATATCTGAGCCGCTAGGTGTTCAATTTTTTGGTGATAATCTGACCAAGAAACGTAAAGGTCTGCCATAAATGAAGTATTTTTTAGGTGATACTTAAGCAACTACAAACTTTTTATTTTAGTATGAGCATAAACGATTCTGTTGATGACTTTTCCCCAATTAATCCAGAAAATCCCAAACTGGATTTAAAAACTAAACTAGCTTATGGGGCTGGAGATTTTGGCCCGGCTATTACTGGCAATATTTCTATATTTTTTCTGCTGATTTTCTTTACCAATGTGGCTGGGATTCCGGCTGGTTTAGCTGGTAGCGTTTTAATGATTGGGAAAGTTTGGGATGCTATCAACGATCCGATTATCGGGGTTTTGTCAGATAGAACTAAATCTCGTCGCTGGGGTCGTCGTTTACCTTGGATGCTTTACGGGGCAATTCCTTTTGGCATTATCTTTTTTTTGCAGTGGATTGTACCGCGTTTTAGTGCCGACCCAAGTGCTAATATGTGGCCATTGTTTTGGTATTACGTGGTCATTGGGTTACTCTCTCAGGTGGTTTACACCGTTGTGAGTTTGCCTTATACGGCAATGACTCCAGAATTAACTCAAGATTATGATGAACGCACTAGTTTAAATAGCTTCCGCTTCGCTTTTTCGATTAGTGGCAGTATTTTATCGTTGATTTTAGTGCAAATTGTTTTTTCTTACATAGGCGATCGCGAACAACAATATTTAGTTTTAGCCGCAGTTTGTGCTGTAATTGCGGTTTCGGCTTTATATGTGTGCATTTTTGGAGTGCGCGATCGCGTCTTGGCTTTTGAAGCTAAACGCAACCAAACCGAACAACCCCCATCCATGCCTTTATTTGAGCAGTTAAAAATCGTTTTTAACAATCGACCTTTTCTATTTGTCATTGGTATATATCTTTTTTCTTGGCTGGGTGTACAAGTGACAGCCACCACTCTTCCTTACTTTGTCCTCAACTGTATGGGTTTGACAGATTCAGATGTCCCTGGTGTGATTATTGCAGTCCAAGGAACAGCCTTAATTATGTTATTTGTCTGGAGTGCTTTGAGCAAAAAAATCGGTAAAAAAAAGGTCTATTTTTTGGGGATGAGTTCATGGATTATCGCCGCAGGAGGACTGTTTTTTTTACAGCCTAGTCAAATAGGTTTAATGTATTTTATGGCTGTGATGGCTGGTGTTGGCGTATCTACAGCTTATCTGGTTCCTTGGTCACTGATTCCCGATGTGATTGACTTAGATGAACTCCAAACCGGACAGCGCCGAGAAGGAATATTCTATGGTTTTATGGTTTTGCTGCAAAAATTAGGGTTAGCTTTAGGAATATTTTTAGTAGGAAACGCCTTACAAGCCTCCGGTTTCCAAGCAACCACAGCCGGACAACCTCTACCCATACAACCGGAATCAGCCTTACTAGCTATCCGCTTTAGTGTTGGTCCATTACCCACGATTTTCTTGATTTTTGGTTTATTTATGGCGTATTTTTACCCAATTACTCGTGAGATGCACGCAGAAATTATGATGAAACTCAAAGCCCGTCAGGAGAATAGCGGTGCTTAGACTTTTGGCGAAAGTTTGGCACATTACAGGTATTTTCAGATAAATAGACCACTGGGTAGGGGCGCAAAGCCTTGCGCCCTTACGACTACTGCCAAAAATCAAAGACATAAAACCATATATAATCACATTTGTCGGTACTTGTGTCAATTTGAAATATTTGGATTTTTAAAACTCTATGACTAAAGTGACATCGCAGGAAATTGCCCTGTTTCGTTCTCAATTAGTTGATGACTCTAACGCTATGGAAGCACTTGATTTAATTGAGGATTGTGATGGAGATTTAGAAGATGCAGCCATGAGTCTGGCTATTCGGGCGGGACAAGAACCAGGTATGACTAATTCCGAATGGTTGGATGCTATGGCGAGAAAATGGCGTGCGGTTATATGTGAACAAGAATATCGCGAAGATTTACTCAATAACTCCTTGGTCAGTATCATGGAACGGCTCAAAAAAATGCCATCATTCCCTCAGATTCTCGCTACACCAGTTCTGATATATATTCTCAAGCAAGGGGTGAACGATTTTTGTGAGCCAATTGATTTGCTCAAGTGATATCTGAACCAAGAAAATGGGATAATAGGGAGATGCGAAAAATAATTCCACATTTCCCGTACCACCGTAGTGATTCTTGTCTGTTCTACCCTGTCGATTTCTAAATTTCTGAAATTAGACACAAGATTGATTCGACTAGCACTGTTACGCTGTTAATTAAGAACTTTTATTAGACAATTATTATTTAATCAATGAATTACGTTGTTGCTGTATTACCAGACCGTATCCAAGCTGAAGGCGCTTACTTAGCTCTAGAAGCCGAAGGCATTAAAAGTACTATCCTGGGTAGGGGTTATAAAACTGCTGACGAGTTTGGCTTGGTTGACCCCAAGGAACAAGCCATAAAGCAAGCAAAGCTGATGTCATATTGGCTGATCCCATTTGGCTTTTTTGCAGGTTGTGCTTTCAGCCTGGCTACAGGTTTAAATACCTTTGCTTGGGCGGGGGAAATTGGGAATCACATCATTGGGGGACTGCTGGGCGCTGTTGGTGGCGCTATGGGTAGTGTGTTTGTCGGTGGTGGTGTGGGTTTAGTCCTGGGTGGTGGTGATGCTTTACCCTACCGCAATCGGTTAGATATGGGTAAATACATAGTTGTCGTTCAGGTTTCGGAAGCGATTAGTCGCCAAGTAACTCGGATATTACGGAAATTTGAGCCGGAAAATATCCAGGGTTATGCTGATACAACTAACACATAAAAATTCAAAATTTGGATCATGTTACCAAGAGAAGAACTTTTAAAAGGTGTTGAAAATCGAGACAGTGTAGCTCGTGTGATTGATCAGGCTGAACAAGCGATTAAAACTTGGGAAGTTGTTTTGACTGATTTTTTGTCTCCGCCGGAATTGGCAGAAATTAACCGGGTGTTCAGTCGGTTAACAGATGTGCAATTAGTCGCCTGGGGCGGTTATCCCCAAGCGGAACGTCAAAGAATGGCGATCGCTCGCTCGGAACTTCCCCTAGATCAATCTCAAGTTGACCTCGTAGCTTTAGAAATTGCTGGCAATTTCCTGTTTGATACCGCCACTCACCGCGACTTTTTAGGCGCAATGCTGGGGACAGGAATCATCCGTGAAAAGACAGGAGATATTATTGTTCTGGGCGAACGGGGAGCGCAAGCCATTGTCGCGCCGGAATTGGCGGAATTTTTAGAGATGAGTCTGCAACAGGTGCGATCAGTGCCGGTAAAAACTCAGCGTATTGATATCAATGAATTAAAAGTTAGGGAACCCAAGAAGAAAGAATTAACTACAGTCGAAGCTTCATTGAGGTTAGATGCGATCGCCTCGGCTGGTTTTGGGATGTCCCGCAGCAAAATGGTTAATTTCATTGAGGGTGGTGATGTCCGCGTCAATTGGAAAGACGTTAGTCAAGCTAGTTCTCAAGTCAAATCAGGCGACTTAATCGCTATTCGTGGTAAAGGACGTTTAGAAGTCGGGGAAATTGCCGTTACGAAAAAAGAACGTTACCGAGTTCAATTAACACGATTTATGTAGACAGTTATCAGTTATCAATTTTTCTAATTAACCTGTTATTTTTTCATTTCCAACTAATCACTCCTTTTTATTTAATTTACAAAGTTATCTAAAACACATTTTATTGCTGCATAGGTGACATTAACAGGAGATCAACTAGTTGCAAGTGTGCCTCTACAACGGGGAGATTTTTGAAAGCAAAGGCTTGCAAGTCTGGGTCTTGACCTAGCTGTAACTGACGGGTATGAATAATTAAATTTTGCAGGTTTGCGTTAATCCCACCTTCATTGGTATATGCTAGGTCAAAATTTTCGCCAGAAAGTTCTGATAGTTGCGTTTTAAAGGCTTGATATTTGGGGTTAAGATTGCTTGGCAAAGTCATTCCCTTCTGTTGAGCCAATTGCATTAATTCCTGATTCAACGGCGTATGATCCTGAATCATTTGTTGGGCATATTGTTTGATATTTTCGTTATTTGACTTTTCTAGTGCTAGTTTTGCCATTTCAACTTCTGCCATTCCAGCTTGTGCGGCTTCTTGCAGATATATTTTGTCAATCTCACTCAGGCTATTTTGTAAAATTTTAGTTTCCAGAGTGGTAGAACTATTGGGTGTTGTTTGTGCTATCGCTCTTTGATTAATTTGGGCATAACTAGTAATCGCGATAGTGCTGCTTACCAAAAGCATCGCGGCACTAATTTCTACAATTCCCATGAAATAATTAAACTTTTTCGCCAATTTTCTAGGAAATAAATTCATTTATTTCAGTTTCCTATATAGCGCTAATTTTTATGAATTTTGAGCTTGAGAAGAATCATAAATGCCCAAATTTTTAATATTTTGATTGCGTAAAATTGCTGTAGCACTATCAATCTCTTGATCTGTGCCATTGAGGATGAGTAAATAATAACTTTGTTGGAGGCGATCGCTATAAATTCTGGCTTGGTTTTCGGGTATACCTAAATCAGCCAGCGCCTTCACTAAATTCTGATTTGCGACTGTTCCCACAGCAACACCCGCTATACTAGCCAGTAGCGCCAGACCTACAGAACCTGCTGCTAGTAAAATTCCTAAACTGGGAATTGCCAAACTACTTAAACCGACTAACACACTACCCCAACTAGTAGCTGTAAGTGTTTCACCTACTGGACTGGTGACGTTAACACCTTGCTCACCAATGCGATCGCTAACGGTGGGACTTTGCCCATCGCTCATCTGCGCTTCACCCAATCGCTCGTCTGGTTCTACATCTTTAGCAATGATTGACACTTGCTCCATCGGAAAGCCTGACACTTTCAATTCATTAATTGTAGACTCTACTTCTTGATGTCTGACAAAGACTCCGACAGCATATTTATGATTTTGATTAACCATATTTCCTCATGGGTAATGATTAGCAAATTCTCAGTTATATTTTGATTTGAGAAAAATAATTAAAGAGTTATAACCATCCCAACCAAATAAACGCACAGATAAATCTGGAGATAACAGAAGAGTAAATTATCTGCAAAATATTTGTTATTCTCATTACTCAGCTTGAGGAGAATTAAGATATTGACTATAATTTGCCTTAAAGTAATATCGATCCCTGATTTGAATCAAAAAACTCTGTTCAAGAGCCACAGCATATCCTATTAAACTTAAACAACAAATATATACTGCGGCTCAGAATACTTTACTTTTGTTCAGTACCTGGTTGACCAGGCTGACCTGTTTGATCTTCTGGCTGACCTGGTTGACCTGGTTGACCTGGCTGACCTGGTTGACCTGTTTGATCTCCTGGCTGACCTGGTTGACCAGGCTGATCTCCTGGCTGACCTGGTTGAGGTTGACCTGGTTTATCTTGTGACTGACCTGGCTGTGTTCCAGGAACAGTCTCATTGCTGGGTGTTACTGCTTGTGAGTGTATAGTACCTGTAGATCGGGTTAAATTGGTTAATGCAAATGCTGGGACATTGATCAAAGCACTCACACCAGCAACTCCCACAAGGCTAGCAAGCATTTTGAGGAAACTTGTATTCTTGTTTACTTTCATTGGTATTTCCTGAGATTACAGCAGCAAATCTTTGCGATTGCTAAATCATTTATTCATAGACATTGCACAAAATGTGACAGTTTTCTGAACTCTGATTAAGCCTTTTTTTGTCAGAAATACTGCACTTCATTTTTGCATTCATGCTTCGACATTAATTCCGCTAAACATCTAAAACGTCCGTCCAAAGCATAAGATTATGTTAAACAGAAAAGTGATGGAAAACACGAAATAGCAATCTCAATAAATTATGCAGACAGATATCCCCGAATTATTGAATAAATCGGGGATTTGAACACTTTCATCTTTGCCAATCAAACAGAAATGCTGTATGGTTTATGAAATATACATCACTACTAAGGTTGATAATTAAAAACCAACTTGAAGTTTACGTACAACTAACTATGGATAATAATTACAGCACTCTTTCTAAAAAAATCACTATTTCTTGAACATTTGTAGTATCAACTAATTCTAAAACTTCTATTGCTTTTTCAGAAGGTATATAATCTTCTGGTATGCCAACAATTGTTGTGCCTAAATTTTGGGCTAAATGATACCAAAAACTCATTTTACATTCAATATTCATTGAGATGTAATTTTCAGTAGAAATTATCTTTTCTTCTTGTTCCTCTTGGCTTAACAACTGGCGTAAAGCAAATATCTGTTCGGTTGTGGACAATTGTTGAATTTGTGATAACAATTGTTGATCTTTATCTTTTGGCACACAAGCAGAAGTAATGGCTGGTATTTCATACGCGATTCCATGATAGATTAATGCCAAAACTATCAGCCGATCATCTCTATCTAGCGTTTGAAATTTAGATACGGCTTGCTCAACAAAATTGATATTACTCGTAGAAGTCATAATATCCTCAAATCAAAAAATCAAATAGTATTCCTATATCTATTAAGTGTATGGAGTTTAGCTGGAGCTTTAGCACTATAAAAAGATATAAATTTTCTAGAAAATCAATATATTTGAATCAGTCAAAAGACAGACTATCATCGATTGTGAAATTATTCCGCAAACGCAGAGGTCAGGCTGTGTATTGGCAATCTCAGTATTCCATTCTTCAAACATGATTGGGAAAAATTGAGAGGTTTTGGAAGCCCAGCACATTCCGACTAAAAACTACTGTTTACAGTGTTTTTGGGTAAGTCATACCTGTAACCGATGGCAAATAAGACAAAAAGCTGCTCAAATAGAAGTTAGTGTTGCCTATACTGGAGTAATGACAGACCACGTTTTGATACTTGGTGGAAGAGGGCGGATCGGTAGCCATGTTGCTGCGGATTTAGCCACCCACACACAGGCACAAATTACCATTACTGGACGTTCCCCAGAGACACACAGGAGCGTCACTTCGCCTTTGGGCAAGAAAATTGAGTTTTTAGTCTTGGACTTGGCAGAAGTTGATAAATTGAGAGAAGCGATCGCTAACTCCAATTTAGTTATACATTGTGCCGGACCATTTCACTACCGAGACGCTAATGTTCTCAAAATTTGCATTGAACAAGGCGTTAACTATATAGATGTTAGTGACCATCGCTCTTATACTAGCAAGGCTCTAAATTACCATGAACAAGCCGTTGCTGCTGGTGTGACGGCAATTATTAATACTGGCATTTTCCCCGGAATCTCTAACAGCATGGTACGTCAGTGTGCCGAGCAATTTGATCAGCCAGAAAAAATACATTTAAGTTATCTAGTCTCTGGTTCGGGTGGTGCAGGAGTTACAGTCATGCGGACAACCTTTTTAGGCTTGCAATATCCTTTTGAAGCTTGGGTAGACAGAAAATGGCAAAAAATCCAGCCTTATAGTCAAAGAGAAGTTGTTGATTTTCCCTCTCCTTATGGACGCAGTGGCGTTTACTGGTTTGATATGCCAGAAACCTTTACAATGCCCCAAGCCTTCCCCTCAGTGAAAACTGTAGTTACTAAGTTTGGTTCTATTCCCGACTTTTATAACCATCTTACTTGGATGGCCGCACATATATTTCCTAAGTGGTTAATGCAGCGTCGTTACATGATTGAATTTTTGTCGCGCGTCAGTCATTTGATGACAGATTTCACCAATAATTTTAGTGGGATTGGTGTAGCGGTGCGTTCAGAAGTTACAGGTAAAAAAAATGGTGAGACAGCCGTCTATTGTTCTACTGTAGTGCATGACAATACAGCAGCAGCTTCTGGTTGTGGTACAGGTAGCATTGCCCAACTTTTATTAGAGGGTAAACTCAAAACACCAGGTGTTTCACCTGTGGAAGCAGCACTACCAACGGATTTATTTATCCAAGCTATGCACAACCGAGGAATTAAAATAAATCATAATTGGACTCAAAGCAACTTTGCAGGTCAAACAAAAATCTAAAAACAACTCACTCCCGTTCGGCTACGCTCACGGCAAGCCCATTCCCTATAGTGGATGCTGAAAATGACTCACCCTGATGACTTTGATGATGATGACTTTGACTTTGATGACGAAGAGGTATTTAAAATTAAGCGCATTAGCCAAATGACAGAAGGGGAGAAGTTACAGCGATTTAAGCGATTTTTCGACAGTAGTAGTCGTGCGATGTTGCAAAATTGCCTATTTCGCATCATCAACGATGCAGATGGTAAAGGCACTTTAGAAATTCTTTGCCCTAATGAAGCTGTTAAACAACGCTTGTACAGAAAGAAACGCAAAATTACCAACAATATCAACACTTGTTGGAGCCATATCAGATGGTTCTCACTATGTATTGAGGAAGATGGTAAACTATGTTGCCATAAGTATACACGTAATGGTGATTTAGTTGAGACTCATGCGTAGTTCGTAGTCCGTAGTTCGTAATTCGTAGTGCCTCCTTCGGAGGAGCTTCGCTAACGTAATTCGTAATTGAGACAATTTTTACCTAGATTTCCAGAATTATTGGGCAATAGAAAGATTTTTACGCCCGTGTCCTTTGTTCCATGCCTAATTCCCGATGTTCAATGCCTAAGAAACAAAAATTTCCTCACTTAGTTGGTTCTAAGTGGACAACACATAAAAAAATAGATGGCTGGCGGCACTTTCAAGTAGTCAACCGTAAGAATCAGAGTAAGTGGGTTTATGCTGAAATGGTTGCGGCTTGTGACCCGAATGTACGCTTTTGGTTAAATGCAAAATTGTTACAAGATAACTCTCAGTGGCAAGCTGGCTGGCAATCTTTACAGGAAATTGAAGCAGTAGAATCTGAACTTTGAGTCAATTTTGTAAAATTAATAATTTATTACAAACAAATTAGCAACGGTCAAAAAGTACAACTTAGAGAGTCTTAGCAGTGACTTGGCTTTGCCAATATACCTGCTATGGAAATTTTCAGTGGTATTTTCAGGACTGAATGGCGAATATCGGTCTTTAACTTTCCCACTCAGCCCATTTTGCTGGTTATCAGCCTATTTAAAGGTAGTTTGAATCAATGAAATCTATATACAAAAGTACATAGAGTTATTTTGTCTTTTGTAACTATTTTATAAAAATATTAAACAAAAAACTTAATAAATTGCTTTTTTAGGCTGTTTAATAGTATTTTGTGGCCAAAAAATTAACCATAATCTTTTTAAATTATTAAGAAAGCGAATTTTGGCGTTTTTCATATTTAAACCCCCTTTCCTTTCTGTGTAATTTCGACAATAATGACAATCACACAGATCAGACATCGCTATGTGCGGCTAGGTGAAGGCAAAAGCTTGAACCACGAGTTTGACAGAAAATTATAAGAGGCAAACAACAGTGAAACTAGCAGTTTACGGAAAAGGTGGTATTGGTAAATCCACAACTAGCTGTAATATATCCGTCGCCCTAGCCAAACGCGGCAAGAAAGTTCTGCAAATTGGTTGTGACCCCAAACACGACAGCACATTTACTCTCACCGGGTTTTTGATTCCCACAATTATTGATACTCTCCAAGAAAAGGACTACCACTACGAAGACGTTTGGCCAGAAGATGTTATTTATAAAGGCTATGGCGGTGTAGATTGTGTAGAAGCAGGTGGACCACCTGCGGGCGCAGGCTGTGGAGGTTACGTAGTTGGCGAAACCGTAAAATTACTGAAAGAACTCAACGCTTTTGATGAGTACGATGTGATTTTGTTTGATGTACTAGGTGACGTTGTTTGTGGTGGTTTTGCAGCTCCACTCAACTATGCTGATTACTGCATGATTGTGACTGACAATGGCTTTGATGCCCTGTTTGCTGCCAATCGGATTGCGGCTTCAGTACGGGAAAAAGCCCGAACTCACCCACTGCGTTTAGCTGGTTTAATTGGCAACCGCACCTCCAAGCGGGACTTGATAGATAAATATATAGAAACTGTTCCTATGCCAGTGTTGGAAGTCTTACCTTTAATTGAAGATATCCGTGTGTCTCGCGTCAAAGGTAAAACTTTGTTTGAAATGGCAGAACACGACCCTTCTCTGAACTACGTTTGCGATTATTATCTCAATATCGCTGACCAAATTCTGGCGCGTCCAGAAGGCGTTGTACCAAATGATACTCCAGACCGTGAATTGTTCTCCTTGTTGTCTGATTTTTATCTAAATCCGGGTAAACCCCAGGTTCCTAATGCAGAAGAAGCACTAGACTTGATGATTGTATAACAACATCAATATCAGGATGAGGAAAAATATGGCTTTCTTTGATAGCTTTACGGATTCAATCAGACAGAAGTGGTTGCAATTCTTTCAGGCCAACCATGAATGGATTACTCTGCACATGAAAGCAGAGTCGGTTTACACTCCTGATGGTGGAAAACGCCCACCTTCATACCTCATCCTGGGCGTTGTCAACGCGCTGGAACCAAAACTGGCACAGTTAATGATGCCCTTTTCCCGGCTTAATCCTGACGCTGATACTCTGATTGAAGTGCTGGATTTGCATTTTGACCCAGACATTGCTCTCGGTAATCGTTTCATTCCTCCAGTCGAAATAGAAGAGTCAGAAGATATCAATGAATACGAGTCAGATGTTACCGTAGAGGAAAATACTGACGATGAAACTCTGGCCATGTCTTATACAAATGGTTTTGAGATGGATTCTGACCTGCAAAATCTAGTAATGGACGAATCCCAGTCAAGGGAAAATGAACTGGGTGATGAGTTCAATGAAACACTGGCACTCAGTACAGAAGCAGATGATTTTGGCGAGATTTCCTTCGATGCACCCACTGCGTCTGAAGAAACGCTGGATGACGAAATGCTGGAGGAACTGAATACACCAGACGAGAACGCTTTTAAAGACGTGTTGTCAGATGTCTGGGGCGATGAAACAGCACTGCACAACAGTGAAGAAAACAGTGAAGAAAATAACGATTTATTAGGGGAAGAACTGCCATCAGGAGTTTTTGATGAATCAGAGATTGCCCGTCTCTTCCCCAACGCTTAATTATTGCCGTTCCTGTTGAATATAGGGACTGTTAACTGGTCTTATGTGCCACAAACTAAGGTATTCAGGGGGAAACTTGATATCTCCCTAATGCCTGCCCTATATTCATCTGCCATTAAATCTCAAGGGGAGAAAAATTAAAATGACGATCGCTCAACAACCAGAAGCTTTAAACTTTGAGTGCGAAACTGGTAATTACCACACCTTCTGCCCCATCAGCTGCGTGGCGTGGTTGTACCAAAAAATCGAAGATAGCTTCTTTTTGGTAATTGGTACTAAGACTTGTGGGTATTTCCTACAAAACGCGATGGGGGTCATGATTTTTGCTGAACCTCGCTATGCAATGGCAGAGTTGGAAGAGGGTGATATTTCGGCACAGTTGAATGATTATGAAGAGTTAAAGCGGTTGTGTTTGCAAATTAAGCGCGATCGCAACCCTAGTGTTATTGTCTGGATTGGTACTTGCACCACAGAAATTATTAAAACTGATTTGGAAGGTTTAGCACCGAAGCTAGAATCAGATATTGGTATTCCTATTGTTGTTGCCCGTGCAAATGGTCTAGATTACGCCTTTACACAGGGGGAAGATACTGTTTTGGCGGCAATGGCTCATCGTTGTCCTACTAAGGCTCCTGCGGCGGAAACGGAAACGGAAAAGGGCGATCGCAATGCTATTCAAAAGCTGCTAAATTTCGGTAAGAAGAAAGAAGAAGTGATTCAAGATGAATCTGAGTATGTAGATCATCCACCTTTAGTTCTCTTCGGTTCTCTTCCTGATCCTGTAGTGACTCAGTTAACCTTGGAACTGAAGAAACAAGGAATTAGAGTTTCTGGCTGGCTACCTGCAAAGCGCTTCACTGAATTGCCAGTAATTGAAGAAGGGTATTATGTCGCTGGTGTCAACCCCTTTCTCAGCCGGACTGCGACTACTTTAATGCGTCGCCGCAAGTGTAAACTGATTGGCGCACCTTTCCCCATTGGCCCTGATGGAACTCGCGCCTGGGTGGAGAAAATCTGCTCTGTGTTTGGTATTACACCTAAAGGTTTGGATGAGCGCGAAGCCCAAATTTGGGAAAACGTGGAAGATTACGTGAAACTGATTCGCGGTAAGTCTGTGTTCTTCATGGGTGATAACTTACTGGAAATTTCCCAAGCGCGGTTCTTGGTACGCTGTGGAATGACAGTGCAAGAAATCGGTATTCCCTACATGGATAAGCGCTATCAAGCTGCTGAGTTGGCGCTGTTAGAAAAGACTTGTCACGAGATGGGTGTACCTTTGCCCAGAATTGTGGAAAAGCCGGATAATTACAATCAATTGCAACGGATTTATGAATCTAAGCCAGATTTGGTAATTACTGGTATGGCTCACGCTAATCCTTTGGAAGCTAGAGGGATTAATACTAAGTGGTCTGTGGAGTTCACTTTTGCTCAAATTCACGGTTTTACTAATACCCGTGACATTCTGGAATTGGTAACTCGTCCGTTACGTCGCAATACTAATTTGCAGGATATGGGTTGGGATAAGTTGGTGAAGGAAGAAGCGAAGATTTAAAGTTTGGGTTTGAATCGATTAACACCATAACAGGATGATGATTAGGCGAACATTTGTTCGCCTTTTTTTAACGAACCGCAGAGGCGCAGAGGACACGGAGGAAGAGAGGGAAATTAATTCAAATAGCAGATTGTAAGTTTAGGGGTTGAGAGGGAATAATGTACATTAATTCTGCACCGTCTGGTTTAATTTCTGTAGACGGTGTTAATTTCAGCCAGTCATGGAAGCTGATTCCTAGTTGGGATACGGCTTGTATTTCTGTCTGGTAAGATTCAAATCGGTGATTGGTTTCAATCATCGATTCCATTACTTCAAACACTTGGGGAAGACGTTTGTAAGCTTCTTTTTCAAATCTCCCTGTTAATGGAGTTGGATTACCTCCAAATAATCCCCATTTAATTTCACTACGATCTACAATTGCTGATGGAAGGGATGAGAGCCACTCATCATGATTTTGAGCCAATTTTAATATATTCTCTCGGTGCATCTCGAAAACTGTATTTTCATTGAAATTTGGATCAATCCATTGGTAAATCTTGGTTAGTTTACGCAAATCAATCTGACCTTTAAACTGAGGATGTAAATATGCTGCCGGATTAGAAGTAAGCATGATTTCAATATATTTATTGAGCAGCAATCTAATAAATTTTGACCCTTCCTGAAAACGACGAATTGCTGTTTCATGTTCTTCTAGTTCTAAATGACAACGTGCTTCTGCAATATACGCTAAACATAACGTCAGTATATATTTGTCAATCATTTGGCTTTTCTGGGAAAATTCATTAACTGTCAAATCTTTGTAAATATGTTCTGCTTCTAAAAATCGGTTAATAGCCTGTAGGGCGCTACTTCTACGATTTTCAGGTTTAGTCATAGTGAAGGCATTAATTGCCAATTCGATTCCAGCATGGAAGTTAGCATAGAAACTCAAATCAATTTTGCGGTTAATTTTGTTTAACAGTTCTTGTGCTTGTTTTAGTTGTTGTTCTATTTCCTGGAGGCGTTGTGCAATGACGGCAAAACCCATCACTGAGACACCAAGATTAAGTACACTAGCAGCAGTAGTTATCTGCAAAATTCCTTGATTTCGCAGTATATTTTGTCCAATTTCCCCTATTTGAGTTTCCATACTACCTAAACGCCCATTAACATCAGCTAATCCTTTTCCTGAAATAGCTGCATTAGCAACTGATGCTACCAAGCCAGCACCTGAGAGAGCGATATTTCCCAAACTTGCTTGTTCCACTCCTCCCAAACGCTGGTTGACATCAGCAAATCCTTGTGTAGTCACAGCAGTATTAGCTCCTGAAGTCAGAAGATTTGCCCCTGAGACTACAAGGTTTAGTAAATTTTGAGGCGAACCACTTGGCGTTAGTACTGGTGAACTATTTAATCCATATTCACGTAACCAGGTGACAACTTGTTTGTTGCCTACTTCTCGAATTACACCGCCGACTCTTTCAAAAGTTCCATCCGCCAAGCCTTTCGCAATCCAATCTGCAAGCGCAAAAGTTACTGTAAGTGCTAAACTCATAATTTTTATTCTTTGGTAAACCCTCAGCAGCGCGATGTCCCGTGAAAAGCTGCAAATACTCGCGCTTTAATCAGTATTCCCAATTAAAGTTCTAATATCTCTACTAAACCCGGATTTCTCTGTGTTCTCAGCGCCTCTGTGGTTCGTTAAAAAGAGTGATAGTGGCGTATACCCCTCTACTTGGTTTCTACTCAGCACTCTCCCCACTCAGTATTTTGCTATTATACTTACATCTAAGTCCTATAATTATCTATATCTTTAAAATCAGATAAGTATTTATACGGTTATGATTAAATCTATTAATTGTTTACAATAGTTAATATAAGTTTTTACACTCCCTCTACTTCTCAACGATAAATGACCATTTTTGAGTATTTAGCAACAGCTATATAGCTAGTTTGAGGGTTTGGCGGGATGATTTGTTGATTACAGGAACAAACTACGTATGACCTACCCAGAACTGATGATATCGAATCATATACTTGATGAGTTGAAAACTTGTACTCAACTGCAATACAATGGCTGTTTAAACTTTAGAAGTACCAAGGGATATCAGTGGACTTTTTTCTATCGTCTAGGACGGATAGTTTGGGCTAACGGAGGAAGTCATCCTTTCCGGCGCTGGCGGCGCAATATGGCTCAATACTGCCCACAAATTGATCTAGATAAGTTAAATTTACGTAGAGAAGACCTAGAAATAAATGACTGGGACTATCGCATACTGGAAGTTTTGTATAAAAAACAACAAATAAAGCGAGAACAAATCCACGCTATTATAGAAAACACAATAGCAGAACTTCTGTTTGATTTAGCTCAACAAACAAATTTTGTTTCTGCAAGTTGCGATCGCAACCAGGAATTTATCATAGAAACACCAGTGAGTTTTACAAGTGCAAATGTCTTTATCACACAGATGCAAGACGCGTGTAAAATTTGGTCAGATGCTGGTTTGGCTAATTTTTCTCCCAACTTAGCGCCAGTTTTGCGGAAACCAGAAGAACTCGCGCACCATGTCAGTGAATCTGTTTACAAAAAGTTTGTAAATTTGCTTAACGGTAAATACACTCTGCGAGATTTAGCAGCAAAAGTAAAACAGAGTATTTTTCCTCTAACTCGTTCATTGCTTCCCTATATTCACACAGGGATTATTGAACTGGTAGAAGTACCGGATTTGCCTTTCTCATTGATAGCAGCCAAAAACAATTCTGTTTCTAACCAAGCGAGAACATCAACAGCGCCATTGATAGCTTGCGTAGATGATAGTCCTCAAATTTGTAATATGGTAGAGGAAATTATCGTCTCAAATGGTCTGAGATTTATCAAAATTCAAGATGCTATAGAAACTTTACCAATCTTGATTCAAAATAAGCCAGACCTGATTTTCTTAGATTTGATGATGCCTATTGCTAATGGTTATGAAATTTGTACTCAGTTGCGCCGAATTTCAGCTTTTAGCAACACACCTATAGTTATTTTAACGGGAAACGATGGTCTTTTAGATCGAGTCCGAGCTAAGGTGGTCGGTGCAACAGACTTTATGTCTAAACCCGTAGCAGCAGATAAAATCATGGCGGTAGTACGAAAATATTTACCCGTACAGACTCAACATCAAATCAAGAAGAAACTAGTACAGCATGGCGTAAATAATCCGACTATGATTTGGAATAATTAATTTAAAATGTTGCAAAAATTGTAGGTTGGGTTGACGTAAGGAAACCCAACATCATTGGTAGCTTTGGGTTGCGCTGCGCTTAACCCAACCTACGTCTAATGCACTATTGCTTGTCAGTCCACAACGTGTTTGTAAGCGCAAAGCGCAGGCTACGCCAACAATAATCAAATAGTAGTCCTATATAAATTCATACTTAGTTTCAGGAAAGCCAAAAATTGAAAGGGTGGTTTTATAACCACCCCTATATTCCCCTCATATTTAGAATTTAGTTGCAAATCCCTGATTGGTATTTTATTTACTCTGAGATATTCACTAAAGTATCAACTTGAGATGAAGCTAAGGTTGGTGCAGTGAAGATAGTCGAGTAAAGACTTGCGGGTTGCTGACGGGCGAAAACTGGTAGAACTTGACGCGCATGGGCTGCTAATTCGACTGCCTTGACATCGTAAGTCTGCGTAACTAATTTGGGATAGAAACCAATACCGATGATGGGAATTATCAAACAAGCGGTGATAAACAATTCACGGGGTTTGATGTCAGAGATTACAGCATCTAAAGGTAATTCTGCGTTTTGTTCACCGTAGAACACTTGGCGCAGCATTGATAGTAAGTAAATTGGAGTTAAAATCACGCCAACCGCTGACAACACGATGACTACAATTTTGAAGCTGGAACTGTAAACATCGCTGGAGGCGATACCGAGGAACACCATCAACTCACCCACAAAGCCACTCATTCCAGGTAAAGCTAGAGAAGCCATTGCACCAATTGTAAATACTGCGAAGGTTCTGGGCATTACCTTAGCCATACCGCCCATTTTGTCCATGATCAAGGTGTGGGTACGTTCGTAAGTTACACCAGATAAGAAGAACAAGCTAGCGGCAATCAAACCGTGGGAAACCATCTGTAATACAGCACCGCTAATCCCAATCTCTGTATAAGAGGCAATGCCGATTAAGACAAATCCCATGTGGGCAATTGAAGAGTAAGCCAAGCGGCGTTTAAGATTTGTTTGGGCAAAGGCGCAGCAAGCACCGTAGACAATATTTACTACACCTAAAACTGCTAAAACTGGGGCAAAGTAAACATGGGCATTAGGCAACATTTCAACGTTGAAGCGGATGAGTGCATAACCACCCATTTTTAACAATACACCAGCCAAAATCATGGAACCAGGTGCAGATGCTTCTCCGTGGGCATCAGGTAGCCAAGTGTGTAAGGGGAATATGGGCATCTTCACACCGAAGGCGATTAAGAATCCTGCATAAGTTAATAATTCTAAGGCTTTGGGGTATTGCTTCATTCCCAGAGTCGCCATGTCGAATGTGACGGTATCTCCTGAGAATGCCATTGCAAAACCAGCTACCAAGATAAATATTGAGGCTGCGGCTGTATAGAGAATAAATTTAGTCGCTGCGTAACGGCGGTTTTGTCCTCCCCAGATGGAAATTAGCAGGTACACAGGTACTAGCTCGATTTCCCACATTAAGAAGAATAATAGCAAGTCTTGGGCGACAAATACGCCAATCTGGGCGCTGTACATCACCAACATCAAGGCATAAAACAATCGCGGCTTATTGGTTACTTTCCAAGCCGCGAAGATTGCCAGTGTGTTAATTAAGCCGGTTAATAAGAGTAAGGGCATTGATAAACCATCAACACCAACAGACCAGTTTAAACCTAACTGTGGAACCCAAGCATAGTTTTCTACGAGTTGCAGTGTGGGGTTTTGGAAGTCGTAGCTATACCAAAAGGCAGAAATTATCAGGGCAAAATCGGCGATCGCCACTCCCAAACCATACCAGCGAACGGTTTTGCCTTCTTTATCTGGGATTAAAGGGATGGCTAAGGCAGCCACCAGAGGCAATAAAATTATGGCTGTCAGCCAGGGAAATTCAATAGCATTCATTAGTTCTGACAATCAATTTACCTTTTTGGTTATGATTTGATTATATTAAGGAATATGTAGTTTTGTAACTGTTATTTATCCCTAATCTTGACTTTTTGAGTAAATTTTAGGAATAAATACTTACCAATTCCTGTCAAAACCATTCTATATGTAAACTTTTGCAACGTCAATACAAAAATATATATAAAAAAAGTGACCAAAGTCACCAATTCAAGTTATGATATTTAACATTTTGGACAGATACGAACAATTTCAGACAATTCGATTCACAATTGACCAGACTTCCCCATCTGAGCGCACATAAGGCACTGATATGGTCTTAAACCCAGTAATAAAGGGCTTGTAGTAGACGTGCCAATACATGGGACTCAAATAATCAGCACAAGATTTCAGCAGACGGATTTCTGTGGATAGTTCCGCCGCGAGTTGATTAATGCGTTCGGCATGAACCTGAGCTACTTCTCTGGCTTGTTCTAATTCTTGCTCTTGGGTAAGCTGCTGGGATTGTTTTTGCCAATGTTCTAATTCAGCTTGTTTGTATTGTCGCTGTATTTCCAGCGCAGCGATCGCATCGTCGATGCCTTTGAGTTCTACAGACAATTGGGCATTTTCTCTGGCTTGGCGGCGACAAGCTTCCACCATTGCTGAAGGTGAATCATTCTTGCCAGATAAGACATTATTAATAGTCAGCGTCGCCCGTTCTTGCTGGAGTGCCTGAATTTCTGAGTTGAGGGTGGTGATGTCTGTATGAATTTGGTTAATCATTACGGTTTATCCTTGGTAGCTTGCACCTTGGGTATCCAGAGAAAGCGATCGCACTATGGCTGTAATTCCGGTTTCTTGCCAAGCTGATAACATCGCCGCTTCTACAGCCTGGGAATGTAACTGATCTACTAAAGCTAACAGTGTCGGACCTGCACCACTAATTACCATGCCATAAGCACCAGCTTTGATTGCAGCTGCATTTACAGCATCGTAACCAGGAATCAAAGCTTGGCGATATGGTTGATGCAATCTATCTTGTAAAGCTGTGCTTAACCATTCTCCCTTACCTGTTTGCAAACCGCGCAATAATAACCCCAAATGTGCTGTGTTGAATATTGCATCTGCACGACTCACTTGAGTAGGTAAAACTTGTCGTGCTTCACTGGTGGAAAGCTCAAAATCAGGAATAGCTAGCACTGGGACAATATTTTCATTCCAGGGAATATCACAAATTGACCAATTCTCGGCACTGGTAGCAGCCAGACGACATCCCCCCAATAGGGCTGGAACTACATTATCAGGATGTCCTTCCATTGCGATCGCTAATTCCATCACCTGTAATTGAGTCAAAGGCGCACCCGCTAATTGATTAGCACCCACTAACCCGCCGACAATGGCTGTAGCTGAACTACCCAAACCTCTGGCTAAGGGTACACCAAGCTGAATTTCCATTTTTACCGATGGCGGTGTCTGTCCTATATATTGATATAACTTGACAAAAGCCTGATAGAGCAGATTACTTTCATCGGTTTGCACCCGTTCAGCTTCTGCACCTGTGACATCAATAATTAATCCACCCTCATCGAGACGAGTGAATTTAAACTTGTTGTACAGCGTTAAAGCTGCACCGATACAGTCAAAACCAGGCCCCAAGTTAGCTGTAGTGGCAGGAACGGTAACAGTGATACTAGAAATAACAGACATCTGCAAATACTCTCCAATCATCAACCAGCATCTCATGTAAAGGGTTGATTTGCTCAAGAGTCTTGCTAATTGCGGCTAGGTATGGTTTGCAAAAGTCGTATATGAGTGAGCGTTTAGTAGCAGGTTTACAAAAGGCTAAAGCAACCTTCCCAAACTCCGCATACCTCACACAATTGAGCAAGTTCAAAGTTATTAGGACTTACGCATTGTACAAATTCATCATGGTATGCAGTTACCAAAATAGCCAATTTCCGGCTTTGAAAAATGATTATGTTGATAGTAAATATACCCGTGTTGTAGGGGTTTAGCAATGCTAAACCCCTACGCAATATGTGCTTTTTAGTGTTACACATATTTGGTATTTATTGTCAATGCGTAAGCCCTAGTTATTTAATAATTTTTTTATATTTTATCAAATAGATATCTATTATTTGTATGTTATATTAGCTACATATATTTAATTAATCTATTAACTTTCTATATAAAAATGAATTATTTACAACGCTGGGAGCAATATGCTCCTGAAGCATATAATGCTATTCGGTGCAATTCTGATGATGTAGCGCAAATAGCAAAGAATACGGGTTGGGATGAGTTTCGTATTAAACGAATAAAAGATCACCTGTTCTATATTCAGCATGAATTGGATGACAGATTTGATTGCTTTGACCCTTCCCCAGATATAGCTGATAGTTGGATGAGGTTACAACAAGGTAATTTTAACCAAGAAGATTTACGCTTACTCGATCATGAGTATTTTGAGTCAAGGTTTGAGAGTATATTCCATACCAACTATCGTACTGCTCATGAAGCAACTGAACTTTCTGGTCGCATATGGAGTCCACCATTAACATAAAGGTAACTCAAATGAGTTACAAATAAGGTAAATAACCACTACAGAACACATCATCTATTATGGCTTTTTACGTATTGATTTTAAAAGAAAGGGAGGATGAAAACGGCGTTACTTACCGCTTCGGTCCAAATGAAGATCATTTAGGATCTTTGTGGCTAGATAAATTAAGTGGAGAAGTTCAAGAAATCCAAAAAACACCTGCTGACAACGCGCAGACATTTTTCCAAGGGGCAGCGGTAAAGGTTAGGCAACACTGGAAAAAAGGATTGTTTCCTGAAAAAACTTGCTGGGCATCTTGAGAAGATTTTGGCATTGATAGTATCTTTATTCAAGATAGACTATCAATGCTCTGTTTTTTTGCGGAAAGATAGCTAGAAGTTCTCAATCTGAGCGATCCCTTCCGCTTGCGAGGAAGGAGAAACCGCAGGTAGCGCCATAATTGAATTAGTTACCACAATCATGGTTTACAAGTTTGAAAAATTAAGCCGCAGAGAGGTTGAAGCGATGCTAGGAATAACACTCAAAGAAACGCGAGTTTACAGGGAAATCAAGGAAGAAGGTCGAGAAGAAGGATTACAAAGAGAAAGATCGCTTATCCTGCGTCAACTAACTCGACGAGTGGGAGAATTACCTCAAGATGTGCGCCAGCGTGTTGAAACTCTCTCTTTAGAACAATTAGAAAATCTGGGCGAAGCGTTGCTCGATTTTACCAGTATGGCTGATTTGCAGTCGTGGTTAGGCTAGGGCGTGTTTTCAAACTCTAGAAGTAGGTTGGGTTAAGCGCAGCGCAACCCAACGCAGCAAACCAAATATGGGGTAAAGTTGGGTTTCCCAAAAGCATAAACTTGAGTTAATTTTTGTTAATATTGGAGACGGTGTTAGTACTTCGTCCTTAACTACCCATACCCTACCTGAGAGAAACTTGATGCTGCGACTAGAACATATCAGTAAAATTTATCCTACAGGCGAGGTTCTCAAAGATATCAACTGGGAAGTCAAACCAGGTGAGCGCATTGGCTTAGTCGGTGTCAACGGTGCGGGAAAATCCACCCAGCTAAAAATTATCACTGGGGAAATTGAACCCACCGCCGGCGAAATCATTCGTCCCACAAGTTTGCACATAGCCTACCTCAACCAAGAGTTTGAAGTAGATCCCGGCCGCACAGTTAGAGAAGAATTTTGGATCGTCTTTGAAGAAGCCAACCAAGTACAAATGTCGCTGGCGCAAGTACAGCGCGATATGGAAACGGCTACTCCAGAAGAACTGGATAAACTGATTGATAAACTAGATCGCTTACAGCGTCAGTTTGAGGCCCTTGATGGCTATAACTTAGACGCACGCATCGGGAAAATCTTACCAGAAATGGGGTTTGATTCCGAAGATGGCGATCGCCTCGTCAGTGCTTTCTCCGGTGGTTGGCAAATGCGGATGAGTTTAGGTAAAATTCTGCTGCAAAAACCCGACTTATTACTACTGGACGAACCGACAAACCATTTAGACTTAGAAACTATTGAGTGGCTTGAGAATTACCTCAAAAATCTCAATACTCCAATGGTGATAGTTTCCCATGACCGGGAGTTTCTTGACCGCCTCTGCACCAACATTGTAGAAACTGAACGTGGTGTTTCTACGAGCTACCTGGGTAACTATTCAGCATATTTAGCACAAAAAGCTGAAAATCAACTAGCCCAACTCAGCGCCTACGAACGCCAGCAGAAAGAATTAGAGAAACAGCAAACATTTGTAGACCGATTTCGCGCCAGTGCGACTCGCAGTACCCAGGCGAAAAGCCGGGAAAAACAATTAGAAAAAATCGAGCGCATTGACGCACCTGTGGCGGGGATGAAAACCCTGCACTTCCGCTTTCCGCCTGCACCCCGTAGTGGCAGAGAAGTAGTAGAAATTAAAGATTTAACTCATGTGTATGATGATAAAATCTTATTCTTAGCCACAAATTTATTAATTGAAAGAGGCGATCGCATTGCCTTTCTCGGTCCCAATGGTGCGGGTAAATCTACGCTTTTACGCGTGATTATGGGTATGGAACCACCCACAGAAGGCATTGTCAAATTAGGCGATCATAATGTGCTTCCCGGCTACTTTGAGCAAAATCAAGCCGAAGCTTTAGATTTAAAGAAAACAGTCATGGAAACCATCCATGATGAAGTCCCCGACTGGACAAACGAAGAAGTCCGCAGACTTTTGGGACGGTTTTTGTTCACAGGTGAGACAGCATTTAAGTCAGTCGGTGCATTAAGTGGAGGAGAAAAAGCTCGTTTAGCATTGGCGAAAATGCTGTTACGTCCAGCCAATCTGCTGATTTTAGATGAGCCGACAAACCACTTAGATATTCCAGCTAAAGAAATGTTGGAAGAATCGTTACAGAACTATGATGGCACTGCCATTGTAGTTTCCCACGACCGTTATTTTATCTCCCAAGTAGCTAACAAAATCGTCGAAATCCGCGACGGTGAATTTCGTGTCTACTTAGGAGATTATCATTACTACCTGGATAAAATTGCCGAAGAAAAGGAACAAGCTAAATTAGCTGCAATAGCCGCCGAAAAAGCCGCTAAGAAAGCTGCTAAAGCTGCCAAATCTTCTGGAAAAGGGAAATGATCAACTGCCTAGTAGTGGCTTAGGGACTTACAAATAAAAAAATACGAAATCACCTAACCCAAAAAACCTCTCAAACCCTCATAACTCTGTGTTCTCTGTGTCTCTGTGGTAGCCTTCGGCAAGCCCTTCGGTCTACGTTTATTTGGATAATTTATTTCTTGGAAGTCCCTTATAAGGCCACTACTAACTATGAAAAAGAATGTAAATAAAATCAGCTAATCAGCATAAATTCACTTGCGCTGATGATTAGCAGTGGTATCATTCGGATATTACAAAAAGTAAAGGGCAATTTTACTATGACCAAAGCACCTGTTGCGCCTGTGGTGCTAGTCATTTTAGACGGGTGGGGCTACTGCGAGGAGAAGCGAGGAAACGCAATTGTCGCTGCTAAAACTCCCATTGTGGAAAGCTTATGGACAGCTTACCCGCACACCCTCATCAGCACATCAGGAAAAGCCGTAGGGTTGCCAGAAGGTCAGATGGGCAACTCGGAAGTGGGTCATTTGAACATTGGCGCTGGGCGAGTAGTACCTCAAGAATTGGTACGCATCTCGGATGCCGTGGAAGATGGTTCTATCCTCAAAAACCCCGCACTTGTCAAAATTTGCCAGCAAGTTCGCTCTGGGAATGGCAAGCTGCATCTGGTGGGACTTTGTTCGGAGGGAGGGGTACACTCTCATCTCAGCCATCTCTTCGGACTACTGGACTTAGCCAAGGAACAGGAAATTTCACAAGTGTGTATCCACGCCATCACTGATGGTCGTGATACTGCCCCCACTGAGGGTATAAAAGCAATCCAGCTATTGCAGGATCAGATAGATGAGAAAGGCATTGGTCGCATAGTCACCTTAAGTGGTCGTTACTACGCGATGGATCGAGATCACCGTTGGGATCGGGTGCAACGTGCATACAACGTGATGACACAAGATACTGCGGTTGATGGTCGTCAGGCTGGGGAAATTCTGGAAGCATCTTATGCTGAAGGTGTGAAGGATGAGTTTATCAATCCAGTCCGTATTGCCTCTGGCGCGATAGAACCAGGGGACGGTGTGATATTCTTCAACTTCCGCCCAGACCGTGCTAGACAGTTGACTCAAGCTTTTGTCAGCCCTAAATTTACAGGCTTTGAAAGAAAGCAAATTCAGCCGTTGTTTTTTGCTAGTTTTACTCAATACGATTCAGAACTACCAGTAGATGTAGCTTTTGAACCGCAAAATTTGAGTAATATTTTAGGTGAAGTAATTGCTAATCATGGTTTGCAGCAATTCCGCACGGCTGAAACGGAGAAATACGCCCATGTCACCTATTTCTTTAATGGGGGACTAGAGGAACCTTTACCTGGGGAAGACCGTGAACTCGTAAGTAGTCCAATGGTAGCAACTTACGACAAAGCCCCTACGATGTCAGCCGAAGCAGTTACAGATGTGGCGATCGCAGCGATCAAAAAGGGTGTGTATACTTTAGTAGTGATTAACTATGCTAACCCAGACATGGTAGGGCATACTGGTCAAATAGAAGCCACGGTGACAGCGATTGAAACGGTGGATCGCTGTTTGGGTAGATTACTCACCAGCATTAGCAAAGCCGGCGGTACAGCCATGATTACTGCTGACCACGGTAACGCTGAGTATATGCTAGATGAAGAAGGTAATCCCTGGACAGCTCACACGACTAATCCCGTCCCCTTTATTTTAGTGGAAGGAGAGACTGTAAAAATCCCTGGACATGGTACAAATGTGGAACTGCGCAGCGATGGCAAGTTAGCCGACATTGCACCCACCATACTAGAGATTTTACAGCTGCCGCAACCGTCAGAAATGACAGGGCGATCGCTATTAACACCAGCCGGATATGACGTGGAACGCACTCGGACTCCCGTCAAAGCTGGAATGTAACATAGCTGAGGAGTGAAGAGTCTTTTCACTCCTCGCTTTCGACTTTTGATTCAAATTTGAAATTTGTTATAAGAGAGATTCTTAATTATGACAGCTACGACTATTGTGCAAATTGTGTGGGCCGTTTCAGCCTTTGGTGTAATTGTTTTAGTGCTGCTACATAGCCCCAAAGGTGATGGTATTGCCATTGGTGGACAAACCCAATTATTCAGCAGCACCAAAAGTGCAGAAGACACCTTAAACCGAGTTACCTGGGCGCTGACGGTCATCTTTATGGGCTTAACAGTGGTTTTGAGTGCTGGTTGGCTACCTAAGTAAAAATAAGGGCATAGGATAATGGGAAATAAAAATCAATACCCAAAACCTAAAACCCGCAAAAGTTTCAATAGACGACGGTTACTAGCAGTTCTGTCCTTATTAATTGGCGCAGGGCTGCTAGTTATTTTTACTAATCTGTCTTCTAATGCTGTTATAGCAAGCACCTCAATTTCCCCATCATCCCATCCCCTACCGCTTACACTGGCGCAATGGCAAGATCATACAAACAGTGATGATTACTTTTCCCAAGTGGAAAAAACACAGGTAGGTTATTTAGTCTGGTCGCAATTTCCGGTTAAAGTATACGTAGAGATATCACAAGCAGGGAATAATAGCCAGGCTCAAGCATGGTTTAGTAGTGTCTTAGAGACTGTGCAAGAGTGGAGTGCTTATTTACCTTTGGTGGTAGTGGAACAACCAGATATTGCTGATATTACGATTTTGCGAAAAGCGCCACCTTTGCAATTTTCCCGTGGCGGTAATTTTCCTCGTGCGCGTTCGGCACAAGCCACTTATCAGTTATACAATAGCAATAATATTTTATCCCACCGCTTCACCATTTTATTGAGTCCTACTCAAACAGGTGTATTTCTCAAAGCAGCCTCCCGCCACGAACTCGGTCATGCTTTAGGAATTTGGGGACATAGTGATTTACCAACTGATGCTTTATACTTTTCCCAAGTTCGCAACCCTCCTCCTATTTCTCCCAGAGATGTGAATACTCTGAAGCGGGTTTATGAACAACCTACCAATTTGGGATGGTTTGTAAACAAATTTTTGTAGCTGGCTTTAGAGGATGTTTGAAAAATTTTGGGCGAATATAATTCGCTACTACACAGGCAAAGTCCACCTCCGTGGACTAATGAAGAAATGGGATTTTTAACCCGCGCAGGCGGGTTTTGTTTGTATAGCCGCGACTTCTAGTCGCCAGGGCTGTAATAAATTAGACTTTTCAAACAACCTCTTATAGTGTAACGCCAAAAATATTATTGTATTTATATTTTTTCTTTTCTGGAATACACAGATATTAAACGATGTCGAACCAAGTAGTCAATTTGGTAAATAAGCGCTCCTTGAATTAACCACATAAAACCAAATATTACTATTATTGTCTGTTGAAATGGTGTGTAGCTTTCAACAGCCGTTGCATAACTAAGTTGAAATAAAGGTAAAACCATAGTGCCAACTAAAAAACTTGTCAGCGTAGATAAAGTAATTACAACCCAAGCATATATTCCTTCCCACCAACTCATTAATTTTGGGATTAATCCTTTTACAATACCTATTTCTGGTGCTTGAATTTCCGGAATAAAACGACTGAAAATTAAATGCAAAAAGTTATGGCTAAAGGCAATAATTGGAATTGGACAGAGAAGAGTTATTATTATGAATATAGCCAGTATCTCTGGACTACTTGTAAAATTAGAAACATTGTAGCCTACTTTTACTAAAATCTCAGCTACAAATATAATCACTCGGAGAAATATTATCAAAACCAATGATTTTAGCCAACAGCTAGGGTAAGGTAGCCATGCCGGCCAACGAGACTTTTTGGATTTTTGCTTTTCAGGTTCCACAATATTTGGTTTCGTCATATCAATAAGGGTAAGATTAAAGAAAATAAATTTCTAACCTTAATATTCCCTTTTTATAACCATAAATATCATTTTTAAATGCTTATATTTTAATGCTGCTTAATATATTAGATGTTTTCAACAAAAAAAGTAGGGACATTTCATAGAATGTCCCTATAAGGGTTTTAGAAAAAGCATATTTAAATGTGGTCAATGTCTGGCAAATTTGAGAAATATTGTATTAGGATAGGCAAGGCCTACCCTGTGGGATTAAACGCGACGCAGACTTAGTAGTTCTTCAGGAGAAGCCAGCATATCAATTGCTACGAAGAAAATTTTGCCTTCGGGATTGATTAAGAACCGCCAAGCAATGTTCATACCCACAGTTACACCGAACCAAGGAGTTTGGACAACACCTGTAATTTTAAGTTGCTTAGAACCATCAGGCTGATTTTCACAGATACCTTGTTTTGGCATCATGTTCAGTCCTTGGGCTTCTTCGCGCATATATTTAGCGATCGCTTCATGCCCTACAATTGGTTTTTGGAATGGTGGTTGTAGCGCACCTTCAGCAGTAAACAGACTAATAGCTTTATCAAAGTCGTCAGCATTCATCGCTTCAATATAGCTCAGTACAGCAGGTTCTGTAACCCCATCAATTTTGACTGAGGAGATAGATGGAGCAGTACGAGCAAATGCAGGTTCCTCAACGGCTTTGGGATAGCTACTTGGTCCCAAATCAGAGGTATCAAAACCCATATTTACTACAGTGTTCCGTAGCACTGTAATTTGCTGACCTGGATCAAGTTTCTTCGTTGCGTCTAGCACTACCTGCACACCAGGACTCATTTGATAACCACTGGGGATAGGAGCAACTACACCCTGCTTCATCAATTCGCCCAACTCGTACCAAAAAGCCAACTTGGTATTAACACTGAAAAAGCCATAAGAACGGCTGATAGGAGCGTCAGCACGATTAGCAAGATCCCGCATTACTTGGGTTTGCTCTTCAGGAGACATTTTCTTAATTTGGGTGAGCAAACTTTCTGCTAGTTGCAAGCGTGCGGCTCCAGGAGCGGCGGGAGTAATGGTCTTACCCATTTCAGTGTAGGCGTACCAAAGATATGCCAATTGGTCATCCACGCCGAGTTGGTCGAACAGCGCTATGGTAGCGGGAATCGGGCTGGGAACTTGAGTATTAGAGAAGATATTCTGAGCGGACTGAATAGTTAAAGCCATATTCAAAATTAATCAGAGGTTTAGCTGCTATGTAAAAAATTGTAAAATAAATCTTAAAGTTTGTAAAGTTATTTAATTAAATCTTGACATCCTCCTGTAAAAGTAGCCTCTCATACAGTATTACAGGGAAAAAACACAATAAATCTAGGCGATTAACAAGCGATCGCCTAGATGAACTATATCAATAATTGGTTAGTGAGAATTAATCTCGATGATATTTTACGCCCTGCGACCCAGAGGTACAGGCCACTGTGCTAAAACTTCTTTGTATAATTCTTCTAAATGAGTAATATTTTTACTGAGGGTATAGCGGTCTAATACACGCTGTCTAGCTTTTTGTCCCAGTAGGGTAGTTAACTCAGGATGGTCTTGAAATAATGGTAACAGGGTTCTTAATTGCGATCGCGCCGTCTTAGTCTTCAATACTACACCCGCACCTTGCTCTAAAACTTCTCCATCTGCACCCACATCTGTAGCTAAACAAGCTATTCCACAAGACATTGCTTCTAACAAAGACAAAGACAAACCCTCAACCAACGAAGGCAAAATAAATACATCAGCCCCTCGTAATATTTCTATCCGGCGCTGTTCATCAGCCACAAATCCCAACCAAATAATGCCAGATTCCGAACCATAAAATGGTTCCAAAGAAGACTTCAAAGGCCCATCACCCACAATCAGCAACTTACTCCCAGTCCTCATTTGTGATTGCTTCCAAGCCCGGAGAAGGGATTCTACGTTTTTTTCTGGGGCGATGCGACCTTGATAAACAAACAAACGTTCCGCTTTGAACTCCGCCTTGATTTTCGACTCTCCCGGAGAAAACTTGTCAATATCAACTCCATTGGGAATCACAGCGATTTTCTTTTTCTTGACACCCAGACTTGCTAATAACTCGCGCTGAATTTGGGAAAACACAATTACGCGATCGTAATTCCCCAAACAAGGAGCGTACAGTTGATAAGCTAACATCTGTGTTCCCGATACGAACTTTGCTCCCTTCCCCGCAAATGCTGTGTGAAAAGTAGCAATCAGAGGCAAATTTAATTGCTCGCAGATTTCCGGTAGCATAAAGTCCAAGGGAGATAAACTCAGAGAAGCATGGACTATATCCGGCTGGATTTTCCTGAGCGAATCAGTTAATACTTTGGTCGCTTTAAAACTGGGAATTGTGTAAACCTGGGATTTATAAATAAAAGGTAGGGAAACTTCTTGGAAATTTGGCCAATTGTCAGGTTCAGATTCTTCTTGGGCGAAGTGGAGAAAACTAACTTCGTGTTCCCGGTGTAAGGCATTTGTAACTTCGCGACTGTAGGTGACGTTACCACAAAAGGGTGATTTCTTTCCAATCCAGGCTATACGCATTCTTTGTTAGCTATTTTGAAAATCGGGTTTGATATATCAATTTTTTAGTTGCTTGTCTTTTATCCTGTGGCAATTTTTGGCTGTTTAGGTTGCATAAAACTCCACAGTACTTCAGTCAAGAAGCCAAGCTTTATTACTATTAAACCAGTGGATTGCCGGATTTGCTCTATAAATATTGAGTTGTTAATAACGAGATTTTAATAAAAAGTTGTTCTTGCTAAATCAAATTGATACTCAGCAAGTCTAGGATAGATTTTATTTGGATTTAGTGTAGCACAAAAGCACAATTTTTCAGGAAACTGCTGTTGCTAGGAATGTATGGAATTATATCTCCTTTCAGTCCGATCACTACTAATGAGAATTATAAAAAGTTAAGATACCTCCTGAGAACACAGTCACAGCTAATACTAAGAAAACAGCTTGTAATCCGACAAAGGTTTCCGCAACGCCTGCTAATGCTAAGGGTAGAGTTAAGGCAATATTAATTACATTATTTTGCAGACCAAAGACCTTACCCCGCATCTCTGGAGGGGTTTCGGTTTGAATAGCGGTTTGCATCGGGATACCAACTAGCGACCCAAACACACCCAAAAAGGCTATTAACAGCAGTATAATCCAGAGTTGTGTGGTGAATATCGACAGACCAATTAGACATCCTGCCATCCCTAAGCAACCGCACAGACTCAGTTCAGAATAGGAAAATCGCTGACCAAACTGACCGAGAATTGTCGCGCCAACCGCCATCCCAATTCCACCAAATGCCAGTAAAAAGCCAAATTGAGATGCTTTTAAATTAGGAATGATTTCTGCCATCCGCACAGCGAGAACAGTTAAAGCCGCAAACACAGAAAATAAAATAGTCAGTTGTAGTAAGGCATTGCGGACACGAGAATTAGCTTTGAGGTAAGAGAAACCATCGCGCAAGTCTGAGAAGACGTGGGGGAATTCTGTATCGGGGTGGTGGGGTTTTTCTTTAGTCGCCAATAGCAGTAAAATGAATCCAGCGATCGCATAACTACCACCTACCAAAAGTTCCTTACCTAAGCCATCATTACCACCAATCTGTAGCCAAAGTGTATCAGCGATCGCCAACAGTGGTTCACCAATGGCAAAGCCCACAATCACCGAAGCCATCATGGTTGTTGTATACAGAGAATTAGCCGAAAGTAAATGCTGTTCTTCCACAACCAAAGGAATTGCCGTTTGTTCAGCTGGGGCAAAAAACTGAGTCAGAGTAGAGACGAAAAAAGTCACCCCCAAAATAATCGCAAAACCCACAGGTAACATCCCACCAATGGGTTGCCAACCATCAGTTAACCACAGCAAAAACGGAATTGACAAAACCAGAACACCGCGCCAAGCATTGGTTGTTACTAGTACAGTCTTTTTCGACCACCGATCCACAAATACACCAGCCACAGAACCGAACAATACAGCCGGAATTGTAAAAGCCATCATTAAAGCTGATACCCAACCGCTAATGCTTTGATCAGTTCCTTGAAACTGAGTATTAATCAAGCCAATCATCAACACCAGATATACTTTATCTGCGATTTGGCAGAAAACTTGACCACCCCAGAGAGCAAGAAAATTGGGATTTTTTAATACAGGCAAAAACCCCTGCTGTTCCCCATTTTCAACACCATACTCATCTAATTGTGGTGATTCGGGTTCTGAAGCACTGGCTACAGACAAACTGCGGCCATTACCGTTGACGACGGCTGCGGATTCTGGGAAAACCTCAG
The DNA here is from genome assembly GCF_963920885.1 of Anabaena sp. CCY 0017. NCBI lineage: Bacteria > Bacillati > Cyanobacteriota > Cyanophyceae > Nostocales > Nostocaceae > Anabaena > Anabaena sp. CCY 0017. The sequence goes on from NZ_CAWUDG010000007.1 coordinate 187,900, forward strand.
TTTTTGGGCTTGACGATGTATTTTTTTGCACATTTTCCGAAACATCTGGTGTCTGTTCTGGGCTATTTGTAGACTTAGGAACAGCACTTAAGTGATTCTTGACTGTAGGATCTGATGCCCTATTCTGTTTTTTGGCGTTTGGTGATAAAGGTAGGATTTTTCTATCCAATTCAGACGGTTGCATCATGGTTAGGGGCAAAATAAGAGTCAATCAAGGTAGCAGAGAGAATTGGGCGACCTAAATGATATTGAGCATACTGGCGCAAAATCTTCTCAACAGATAACCAGCCATAATTTTTGGCAGTATCCATTCGCATTATCTCTGGTTGTGACAGATTTTGGAGCATAGATAGTTCTGTAGCATCCAAGCGACAAGAAATTACTGGTATGTCTTGGCGATGAACAACTGTTTGGTAAGCTAAGTTTGGGTCATGGGCTGATGGATTCAGACGGTGCTGATCTCTATCTTTACGCAAATTTTCCCAAGCCTGTAAACAGACTGTACCACCAGCCGTAACACTAAATCCCACGCGCCAATTAGGGTTGGTAAAGTCTGGCTTTAAAGTTTTCTGAGTTAAGCAACAGACTTGTACTTGAGGTGACAACCCTGCTAGATCAAAAAAATGAAACACTCCATGAGCTAAGTGAGCATAAATACCAGATGTATCAGTTTTGGGCAATCCTTCCAATCGATTAAGATATTCATTGAGTAACTGATACAGCTCCTCTTGGGGTTGTTCACTCAAAGCCTGACACAGGACTATTTCGGCTAAATACTGACCAGCAGCAAGTTTGCCCAAATCTTTAGCCAAATCTGGATAGGTTTTGACAGTTTGTGCTTGTGTAATTCTATCGAGCGATCGCCCTTTTGCAATCAGTAATTCATTGACCACAAACATACCACTCCTACCACCAAGGCTAGAGTTTTGCTTGCGCGCCCCTGGTGCAACTGCTTGAATCAAACCGAACTCTCGTGTCAAAATTGTCACTATCCTGTCTGATTCTCCCAGCACTTGGGCTTTGAGATTAATTCCAGTGGCTTTATAGGTTCTACTCATTAGTCATTAGTTATTAGTCATTAGTCATTAGTCATTGGCTATTCTTTGAGGACAAACAACCCACGACAAAAGACATGAAAATCATGACTATTCTTTATTCAGGTTATCGCGCTGGTGGAGCAAATCAATACTCCGAGACGTACCTAATCTAGTAGCACCGGCTAGGATTAGCTCTATAGCTTCATTGTAGGTGCGAATACCCCCAGAAGCTTTAATTCCCAAGCTGTCTTTAGTAATTTCCTTCAACAGCCGCACATCCGCCAAAGTAGCACCACCATTCCAACCTGTACTGGTTTTTAAGAAAGCCGCCCCAGCTTCCATACATACTTCCGCAGCCAACTTTTTTTCAGCATCAGTCAGTAGATTAGTTTCCAAAATCGCCTTGACAGTTTGCCCAGTTTCTTCACAAATTTCCGCAATTTCGCGATGAACAGCTTCAGTTCTGCCCGCCTTTAACCAACCTAAATTGATTACCACATCTAGCTCAGTCGCGCCATTTTCCGCAGCTTCCTGAGCTTCATAGAGCTTAACGGCTGAAGTTGTCGCCCCCATAGGAAAGCCAATCACCGCACAAACTTGAGGCTTTCTACCGTGGAGGAGTTCTGCTGCTTGCTTCACATAGGAGGGATGAAGACAAACCGCCGCAAAATTAAACCTGTCCGCTTCTGCACACCATTGCTCAACCTGCTCTGGAGTAGCCGTTGGCATCAGCAGAGAATGATCGATAAATGGCGCAATATCAATATAGTCTGCTGCCATCGTGTGTTTTACCAGTAATTGATTATTAAAGTTTATGAAAAATTAAGACATTTCTTAATACATATATTAAAACACATATCTTCTGGGTTGATCCCGAAAATAACCTGCTGACGAGGTTTTCTCTGCCAACCTATAAATCTGTCAGCAAGATCAATTCAACACCCCGCCATTGACGCAGGAAGTCAAACTCCCTCCTCTCCTTAGTAAGGAGAGGGGCTGGGGGTGAGGTTCTGTATTTTATTCAAACCGCATTCCTAAGTATTAAACTTGACATAAGGCAGTTGTTAATTATAGAACCCATTTGACAATTGATGCAGTCCATGAACCGGATCGGGCTTATTCTCCATAAACAGAGGCCGACAGTAAATTTTCCCATCACAGTTGTACTACTTCCAGAGTTATGATTTCTAAGTAATCAGATGCTTAGTAAATCTGTTCACTAAATTTTATTTTAGGTTAGTTGCATGACAGTCCAAACACAACAATGGCTTCAAATAGCTCTTCAGGTAAAAGGCTCAGTAATTTTCGCGATTTATAAACGCGTTATTGGGTGTGGTTTATTTGGTGTTTTTGTTTCTATACTTTATTATTTTAAATTATCTGTATCCCAACCAATTTTAGGAAGTGTTATTCCTAGTATTGTTTTAGGTTTATTATTAGTTTTTCGTACTAATACAGCTTATGAACGCTTTTGGGAAGGCAGAAAATGTTGGGGTTCCATTGTAAACAATGTGCGAAATTTAGCAAGACAAATTTGGGTTTCCATTGATGAAAGAACCGCAGAAAATAGAAAAAGTAAAATTGCTGCATTGCATTTATTAGTAGCCTTTGCTGTCGCGACTAAATTACATCTGCGCGGAGAGTTGGTAACAGATGAGTTAGAAGAACTCATACCAAAGTCTAAGTATATAAAACTTAAGAATATGAATAATCCACCTCTAGAAGTTGCTTTCTGGATTGGAGATTATTTACAGCAGCAGTATAATCAAAATTGCCTTAATAGCTACCAGTTAACAGCAATGCAGGAGTTATTAAATAATTTAGTAGATAATTTAGGCGCGTGCGAACGGATTTTAAAAACACCAATACCTTTAGCATACGCTATTCATCTCAAGCAGTTATTATTACTGTATTGCTGCCTATTACCTTTTCAATTAGTGGAAAGTCTGGGTTGGTGGACAGGATTAATTGTGGCGTTGATTAGTTTTACTTTATTTGGCATTGAAGCCATCGGTTTGGAAATAGAAAATCCTTTTGGTTACGATGCTAATGATTTGCCATTAGATGCAATTTGCAACACTATGAAACGTAATATTGATGATTTAATTAGTCTGAGTCCTAGCATGGAATTATATAATTGAAACTCACAAAATTTTTCACCCCAGTTGCTAAGAAGTCGAGAATAGTTTGAGCTAAAGCCTTTGATGCCAAATAAGGTACACCATTACCAATAGTTTTAAACATATTAGTCAGTGACATATCCTCTGGAAGTACAAAATTTGCAGGTAAAGATTGAATAGCTAAAGCTTCTGCTACAGAAATTCGCCGGACTTTGTAGGGATGTAAATGTACTTCATTATTACCATAGCAAGCTGTCGGTGAATAACGCCATCTGTGCAGACGTTTGAAAGATTTTTTAGAAACATCACCTTCATCAACAGCAGCAAATCTGACAATACCTGCTCTGGGTTTAAAATAGTGTTGAGTATTGGGATGATGCACAACATCATTTTCTCTAAACCAATATTCAACTGTTAGTTCTTGAGGTATGCTTTCAGGGCAAGATGTTATAGAATTTTCTTGAAACGTTTCGCACTTTTGCCAAGGGTAATTAAAAACCTGTTCTTGAGGATATAAAATTTGCTTTTGCCAATTAAAATCTCCCTCAGATATTAATTTGCTAATCCCAATATCTTTAAGAAAATTATCTTTAAAACCAACAAGAATAATTCTTTCTCTATCCTGCGGTACACCGTATTCAATAGCATTAATTAACCGTTCTGTTAATATATAACCTGCTTGGCTTAATTTCTGCTTGAGAGATTCAAAGAATAAACGGTGTTTTCTCGTCCGCCATAAACCTTTGACATTTTCAAATAAAAAGAAATCTGGTAAATTTTGACAAATTAATTCTACATAGTCAGCCGAAAGTTTACCATGATCTCCTAATTTTCCTTTATTTTTTCCCCCAACAGAAAAGTCAGGACATGGAGGACCACCAATAAAGCCAATTATATGATCAGACTTGCGACAATCTTTTACTAATTCGCACAGGCGTTGTGCTTCTACCCCTGCTATAAGTTTTCTTACGTCTGCTGCTTCCCCTTCGTGATATCCATACTCTGGCTGTGGGAGTTTAAGAATTTCCCGTGAATAGCGATATGCTTTCATGAAGGGTTTAAATATTTCATTCACGTAGACAATATTAAAACCGCTATTTTCAAAGCCTAAATCGAGGAAGCCTGAGCCAGAAAAAAAGGAAAAAATACAAGGAGAAACACTCATTTAAAAACTAAATATATTTTAAATATTATTCTCACGCAAAGGCGCAAAGGCGCAAAGTTTGTATTATGCGTCTTAACGGCTTTGCGCGAAATTATCCGACAGTTTCAGGTTGTGGTTGTGGCGATAAACGCTTTACGCCTTGCTGAACAAAGGCTGATAAAAAGCCCATCTGCTGGTTTTTCTGGAAGACGTTTTGCAAAGTTTGGCGTAATTTGTCTAAATTCAAAGCGTTTCCTGAATCTAACGCGACTTCCTGCTGTGCAAAATATTCCACTAAACTTAAGCCGGCTACTCTGGTTAGATAAGCTGCACTGACACCCTGCACTACACCACCTGCAACGAAGGTGACAGCGTTAGTTTTGAGAACTATACTCACAGCTTTTGTAGAAAGTTCTACTAAACCTAGTTTCAGCATCAAGCTTCCCATTGTTCCGGCTACAGTTTGCGCCTGTTCCCAAGAAAACTTCTGCTGATAGATATTACCTAAATCCATGACCATCTGAGCATTAATTGCCGCAGTGGCGAGAATATCCAAAGCTGGGACTGGGTTAGCAAAAGCAGCAGCCGCAGTTATCCATTGATATTGTTCAATAATTGGGGTGGCGCGATCGCATCTAGTTTCATTTAACCAGTTTTTCGCTTCGACTTTCAACAACTTGGCTGTTCTCAAAGTCGTTGTCCATACCAGTTGTTGTCTTTGCTGTGTCAGAACTTCACTCAATTGCTGTGTTAACTGCTGGATATCTGCGGCTGGTTGTTCCATCCACTCTTGCACAGTACCATCAGCTTCATGCTTCCTGACTTTAAGCGGAATGGGAGAAGCCGCCGTTGCAACTACATTTTCCGCCATTCGCTGTTTTAATGACAGCAAAACACTAGCACGTTCATCTGCTAAATACTGGTCTTGTTTGTTGAAAATTAAAATCGCAGGTTGATTTGCAGCTTTTAACTGCTGTAAGGTTTGAAATTCTGAGTCTGTCAAATCACCGTTAGTCAGGAACAGCACAAAATCAGATTCTTGAATTTCTGCTAAAACAGCCGCATCTGAGTTTTCACTCGCTTCTCTAAACAAAGGTGATGTTTCAGAGAAAGTGACTTTTGGCTGTGTAGCTTCCCAACTGCTAGACTCCAGCACTTGAATTAAAGTGCTTTTACCCACAGATTTACCACCAGTCACAGCCACTTTAATTTCTTCTCTGTCTAATTCCGGCAGCAATTGGTCAACTTCTGCTCGTAATGTCTCTAAGGCTATGTGATTCTCTGCTTCTATTGCCAGTTGGTTAATGACGGTTTGTGTTGTTGCGATCGCACTTTCTACAATTCCTCGATCTACAACAATACCATCTAGCGGCTCTAAACTATTTTTCGGGCGATTTTTCTGGAATAACCACAAACCACCACCCACAGCCAAAGCACTAAATAAACCAAACTCACTCAGCTGCACTATGGAATCATGCCAGCTTTGTAATATCCACAGGGAAAAGGATAGTCCCAATCCTCCCACCAAAATCGGTCGCTGCAACTTCACAACCATGATTCTCCGCGCTTTTTGTCAAGTTTCTCTTTCAGAATAGATCAAAATTCTGCCTTTCCATCTTCAACAGGCGAACAGACACACTTTTCTTCATCTAAAACATCTGGTAAGATTAACTCCCAAGCTTGACGATATTGTGTAGAACGACGTTGGCGCTGTCGTTTGTTCGTCTCGACAAGGTGGATCTCACTACCATAATCGATAAATACATTGACTGGAAAAATATAGAATAAGTCGAGTTTTTCTATATATACCAGTGCAAAATCAAAATCTGATTGCTGATATGCTGCTCGAATCATGCTCCGCCGATTCGTTTTAGTGCGGCGGTTATCCACAACATAATTGCCAGAAGATTCATCAAACCAAGCGTACTTGACTTGAATTTTAACTAGATTTCCTTCTACATCAAATACTAAATCGTAGGGTAGCCGATCTCCCACAGGTTTTAAAACTCCCCAACCACGCTTGAGGGCGTGAAAAATAGCAGCCTGTTCTGCTATGTCTCCTTTGAGCTTTGTGTCCATTTGCTCATAGCTGATATCAGCATAAAACAAAACCCTGAAAACTCTAAGGTTAACAGGGTCTTGCTTTTTCTTTCATTTGGTGGCGGGAAGTGGATTTGAACCACTGACCTTCGGGTTATGCCTACCAACTACAGTTTTCACTGCCCGGACATTCCGGTTTGTGGTCTGGACTGTCCCTTCGCCCTCGTCTATCATTTCTGATTCCGTTAGGGTGCCTGCCTTCCAGTCTCTACACCTTCTCCATTTCTGGAGCTTGGTTCGGGATTACCGCGCTAGTGGCTTCCCCGAGTTTGACAGGTAATCATACGCAAGTTTCTTCGCGTACCGCCCACTACAAGACTAACTAATAAGCGCTTAGTTGAATCTTGCGAATCGAGCCCGACGAGCTACCAGACTGCTCTATCCCGCGTCGCCTCTTGACTTCTATAGTATAACCACAAGGTTTCAAGTTTGTCAACTATAAAAAAGACAATTCTCCAATTACTTCTAAACGCTTGTATTTTCCTATAGACATAAACTTTTCAGAGAGGCTGTCGGCGGCGCTGGGACTAATCCAACCCATCTGCTGAAGTAAGTGGATCGCCACGGCATATTTTGCGCGTTTGGCTCCATCCATGACTTTAATCGTCAGTCCCATACCTTCACCTAGTCGGCCAATACATTGGACTCCTTCAGCACCAGATTTACTTACCAGTTCCCCTGGAGCTAAACGCATCAGTTCTGTGTCAAATTCGCCAACTCCTGCTACCATAGCCGCATGATGAGTCATGGCGCGGACAATCCGCTCCATATCAACATTAGTACTAGAGGCTAAGAGCGCATACAAAGAAGCCATTTGACTGATTTGCATCAAATAGGTGGGTGCGCCGCAGTCGTCGTGAGCGCTGAGAAATTCCTCGGCTGGCATTCGCAACAATTCTGCGACTTTGCCCAAAATTAACTTTTGTACTGGGTGCTTGCGTTCCAGGTAGTTATTTAAAGGCCAATGTCGTTGTTGACAAACAGCTAACATTCCGGCGTGTTTACCAGAGCAATTATATTCCAGAGGGCTTTTTTTACCTTCAGGAATCGGACATTGGAGTGCGGTCGGGTCAAGGTCGGCTCGCCATAGAATATTAAATGCCTGTCTGACCTGTTCGATTGTGCCTTTGTGAGAACTGGTAATAATGGCTAAATCGCGATCGCTCAAATTATAGCGTTCGAGTGTGCCTGTGGTGGTGACTGCGAGTGCCTGAAATGGTTTGAGTGCTGAACGGACAAATGCAGCAGTTTCAGAGTTGCCGGCAACGGATAGAACCCGTCCCCGTTCGTCGCAAACAACAGCCTCAACTATATGTCTCGATTCAGTAATCCCTTCCCGCAGTAGCCGGACTTCTAGGGGTTTGGCTTGAGTTCGTTTTCCCATTGTCATGGGTTAATATTTATCACCTTTTTTATGAATTAGTACAGCACGGCGGCTAGAAAACGACCGTGCAGAACCGCAATCCCGCCGAAAATCCCAATTTTTTGAGTTTTGACGGACGAGGTAGCGGTTTGATTTCCTGTTCATTGGTGATTAGTCGTTGATTACTAAACACCAATGAGGATTTATGACAATTGCCAAACTATAGTACCAATAAGAAACATTCCCGCCAAGCCAGCAGAGGTAAATTTTAACCTCTGGAGAATGGGTTTGATTTCATAAGTCACAATTAGGCGATCGCGCATGATCACTTCCTGCGGTTTCGTCCAAGTTTGGCCATCGTACCAACCTGACTCTTCGTAAAATACGGTCGGATTGTAAAGGCGATCGCGTATATAAAGCCAACCCAAGAACAACCGCGCTAGTACTAAAATCACCCCTACACTCGCTCCGGCTGCACCACAGAGGATAAAGTGGGCGAGTTGTTTGTGTGGGGGAAAACTAGCTGCTGCTATGGGACCGGCTACCAACCACGATAAACTCCAAATCCAAAGCATTTTCGTGATGTAGTCGCGCCAATTTAAGATGCAATCACAAAATAGCCAGGAAGTTTTTAACTCTTCGTATTCATTCAGAGGTTGTTGGTCTGTGGGAACTGGACAATTAGAAACCGAAGGCCTAATCATTGTGGCTTACCCCCGCCCTCATCAGAATTTGTCAGAGAAATGCGTTCTGCATGAACCCAGAATGCTTCTAAATTATAAAATTCTCTCTCTGTTGGCATCATGATGTGAACAATCACTTCGCCATAATCTAGTAGCACCCAACTACTATCGGCTTTGCCTTCTGTTTGAAAGGGTCGCCGTTGCCAGTCTGTTTGTACCTTAGCTTCAATTGATTCCGCGATCGCCCTAACTTGTACCCTAGAGTACCCAGTCATGATCACAAAGTAATCTGCCAGATAAGATACATCTGCTACCCTAAGAACTAAAATATCATCTGCTTTGCGGTCTGAAGCTGCTTCGGCGACAGTCAAAGCTAAATTATCACTCACCTCTTTGGTTTGGGCCTCTAGTCCTCTAGGCGCACTCTTGATCTCCGAGACAGACTGTAATGGGAAATTTCCTTGGAAATAATCAGACATTAAACCTCAGGTGTTTTATCCCTTGTGTTACAATTTCCTCCAATCACTTACTTGCAAACCCAGAAATTGAATAGCAAGTTTATGTGTTGGTTTTTTTGAATACTAACAAAAAAACAGGTGTCTATGGGTTAGATCAAAACTAATAGCGGATATATCTGCTGAGATATTCGTTTATCCCAGCCGTCTCATTATAAATATTTATATTTCATTGAATGTGGGATTTGGGATTAACCCACAAATATATTACTTCTCAGCACTCAGCACTCAGCACGCTGCTCAACGCCCCGCTACCGCTTTCAGCGCAGCCATGCCCGCAGGGCTTTACAGCACTCTTCCCATTCAGTACTCGGTGTCCGGGCGGGTTTACTAAGGATTTTGACGAATTATAGACTAACTGCTTAAACCCGCCCCTACCCACTCAGCACTCAGCTCTCAGCATTGCTCAAACTTCCTGCTTTCTCACTATTGGAGACTCAATTCCTTGACGATGTGCAACCACTGAGTAAAATAAATCTTCATAGTGACTTAAGGCTTGCTCAAAGGCATAATGCTCCATAGCATATTGGCGACTGTGAACACCTAAATCTTTAACTTTTTCGGGGTGCTGGTATAAATCTAAAATAGCTGCTGCTAAGGCGTTAGAGTCTTCTGGAGGGATAATCACTCCCCCACCACTTTGTCTAACAGCTTTTGCCGCCGTCCCGTTTTCTGGTACAGATGCAACCAATGCCCGACCACTGGCAAGTAGGGATTGAATTTTGGATGGCATATTGAAAGACACCACATTTTTCTTCTGCACTACCAAACCAACATCCGCAGCTGCTAACATTTTTGGCAATTGTTTACGGGGTTGAAACGGTAGCAGCAAAACGTTATCTGCACCGCACTCTAAACAATACTTTTGTAATCGCTGCAAACCTTTCGCCTCACCCACAATCACAAAAGCGATATCTGGAACGTGGCGCAACTGGGAAGCGGCTTTCACAACAGTTTCTAAACCTTGTGTCAGACCAATATTGCCAGAATATAGGGCGACAAATTTGCCATTCAGGTTATGTGCCTCACGAAAAGAATTATTTTCTTTCGAGGAGGGGCGAATAAAATTCACATCTACCCAGTTAGGAATTTGCTCAATTTTTTCAGGTGCTACACCCTTAGATATCAAATTTTCGACAAATCCATCAGTAATAACGCTAATTTTCGAGGCTGTGTGATAAGCAAATTTTTCTAATGCAGTAAATACCTTGATCAATAATTTATTTTTTAGTAGTCCAACATGAATCGCTGCTTCCGGTAAGATATCTTGAAGGTTTAACACCACAGGGCAGGCGCGTAACCATCCTAAAAGGGCTGCGGGGACACAAACAGGTAGTGATGGCGATGTTGAGAGAATTACATCTGGCCGCCAGCCAAACAGGGCAGGTAAAAAGCTACTAACAACAAAACTCGCATCTAATAATACTCGATCTAACAGATTCGGTTGGGGACGAACCCAGATATAACTGCGTTGGATTTGAACATCGTTTTTGTATTCATTCAAATACCACTTACCCCGGAAACCCTCGTAAACTTGACGTTCAGGATAGTTGGGCATAGCGGTGATGACGCGCACTTGATGCCCACGTTTAGCCAATCCCTCTGCTAACTCTGTCATCAGTGGGGCTATACCAATTGGTTCTGGATAGTAGTTGTAGGAGTAAATTAAAATACGCATAAAAAAATTATTGAGATGTGCCCTGTCGTTTTTAATGAAAGTTTGTTAAGGACTATTACGGTTTCTCATTTTTATCGTGCTACATTTTATTCTGTCTTGAGAGTCTCTTAAATAGGGGAGGTTTTGTTTAAAGATTCAGTAAATTTTGCATTACATACGTAAGTAAGGTTGCTGTATTTTTTGCTATACGCATATTCTTTTCAACAGATAATTATCACTTTTTTTATAAGTATCGTACGGAGTAGATTTGTGTAAACTATATTGTAAACAATAATTAACACAGATTTATCAAGAGTATAAAAATATAGAGTAAAGTTTTGTTTTTATCTTTATTGATATGTTGAATATCTAACAAATATCTTATCAAGACTGGCTTAACAAGATCATCGCTTGATAAAGTTGAAATTTTACAGGTAAATTTTAGATGCAGTAAATACATACATAAAACACCTGAGTACAGTATATACGTATGTATTTAATTAAGTTGACATAAAGTGAGCAATTGAGCAGTGGGATTATAACTCCTGCGGCCAGACTAGGCAATTTGCACTAACGATGTATTTTATTCTGTTGCACGATAGCTCAGACCTCTGAAGTTTATGTAAACAATAGGCATGGTACAGAGCAAAGAAGCTGCGATCGCTCTCCCAACATCCACCGCGATATGACTATAATTATCTGCCATTCCCAAAGGAAGTTTTCCCCATGAATGAGGCGAATCATCACTGAAATAGCTATACTCCAAAGTGATACCCTCACTATATACTGAAGTTTTCTAGGGCTGGATTTTATGACATCCTACGCAACCTCCTTTGCCAAGGCGGAAATGAGTGAACTCCGGCGGTTAAAAGGCTTACTACCGCCAGAATTGCAGAGCTGGGTCACGGTTGAAGGTACGACCGAGGTGAATCCACCGATGATCCGTTGTGAAGAAATTGGTAAAGACCAAGTAGAAATTCAAATTGACTTGGTGAAATGGGATGCTCTGGCAATGGATCAGCGTAATTTGCTGTTCTGGCATGAAGTGGCTCGCATTCAAAATGATACTATTCCCAAAGATGGCTGGGAAATGGCAGCATTGGCTATTGGTTTAGGCGGTGCTGTAGGCGAATTGTGGGTACAGGATGGATTATTGCTGGTATTAGCTTTGGCACTATCTGGTGTCTCTGGCTGGCGATTGTATCAAAAGAATAATGGGGAAAAGCAAATCAGAGAATTGCTAGTGGCTGACGAAAAAGCGATCGCTCTCGCAACTCGTTTTGGTTATAGTCTCCCTAACGCCTACAAGAGTCTGGGTAGTGCCTTAAAAACAATGATTGACAACACACCTAGCAAGCGCCAACGGTCTCGCTACGAAGCACGACTTTCTGCTCTCAAACGCAGCGCCAACAAAGCCAAAGCTAAATCCAGAACTACAGATGAAGCTGGACTGTAAAATGCAGTCAGTAGATGGGGTGGGAAATCCCCACCCCCAAAAAATATTTAATGTTGACCCACTGGGACAAGGTAGACTCAGAGCTATTTGAGAGCCATCTGTACAGACATTAAACTGCTCGCCACTGCCAGTCTGAGTCACCGTTCTTGGTGAACACAATAGTCTCCAATAGATTGAAATTACCGATAGCGCCTGTGTTGGGGTCAAAGTTGATTTAACATTTTATGAGTTTGAGGTATGACCCGGACGTGTGGTATAAACTGCTTCATTAAAGCCTGCCAGGTCAAGACTTGTTCTGGGGTAGGTGCGAGTACAGGTGTTTCAGTCAGTTGTTCAGAGGCTGGTAAAGGTGTCACAGGTTGTAAAAATACAGGAATATCTGGGCTGACATCTGCCACCATAACTGCTGCACGTTCCAACTCGGCTAAATCTGTATGATCAGAAATAATTATCTTGACAAAAACCTCTAAATGTGGATCTAAACATAATTGTAAAAATTCTGTATGTTCTTGCCAGAGACTTTCGCCACTTACACTAGGCAGTTTTAAATCCATGCCCACAGAGTCCAGGTAGGGTAAAATCATCGCTAATTGTTCTGGGCGATGTCCGCCGGACTCTAGATATATAGGTAAATTGGTAAGGGATCGCACTTGGGGCAGAAATTCCTTTAAGAAAGCTGCATGAAGCAGGGGTTCGCCGCCAGTTAAGCTAATGCTATCGTGTAGACAAGGTAGATTTTGCCTTTCAACCCATTGGATTAAGATGGGTAGTGGGACAGGATTAGAGTGAATTTCAAAGTCGCGTAATCCAGGCGATCGCTCTATCCGACAGGTAGCGGGTGCATTCCAAGTGTGGGCGCTATCGCAAAAGTGGCAGCGCAAGTCACAAAAAGCAAAGCGAATAAAAAGTTGACGTGTCCCGACATTCAGTCCTTCCCCTTGAATAGCAGAAAAGACCTCAATCAGGCGTGCTGTAGGTTGAACCGTAGTTTTCACAGTCATGGGATAGTAGCAAGGCGATCGCGTTGCGTCGGCACAAAAGAGGGGATGTTTTTTACTTCTTGTTCTATTGTGAATCGTCGTTGGCAATCTCCGCCGTCATTCTGAGAAAATAACTATTAGTGTTTATGCCTACCAATAAACTATCAGCTTAGTACGAGGTTAAGTAAATTCCCAGGATAAAATAATTTTTGGCAGCTTAAATTTACATGGCAACGAAAGTGCAGAGCTTCATGACTAGCCAACCCACACAGGAAGACTTTCCAGTTATTTCTACCCAGGAAACTGTGATAGTGCAGGTACCATCGCGGTTAAGCGTACTTGAGGCAGTAGGCTTTAAGCAGACCTGCCAAGATTTAATTCAAGAGAATACACCTCTCAAGCAAATCATTATTGATTTTCACCAAACTACTTTTATGGATAGTAGTGGTTTGGGTGCGCTGGTGAGTAATTTCAAAAATGCCCAGGAAAAGGGGATTGCTTTGACTTTGCGGAATGTTACACCTCAAGTCATGGCAGTGCTAAACCTCACAGGATTAGATGAAGTTTTCACCATTGAGTGTAGCAGCGAAACCCCACCAATAGAAACTGATACACCCACAGACACCCAAAAAACTAATTCTCGCAAAGCAGAGCCACTACCCGCCACTCATCCCTCAGTAGCATCTTGGATGAAACGGTTCATAGACATTGTAGGCGCACTAGTGGGTTTGGTAATTACCGGATTTTTGTTGATTCCCATTGTAGTGGCTATCCAAATTGATGATCCCGGTCCCATTTTATTTGGTCAAATTCGCTGCGGTTGGATGGGCAAACGTTTTAAAATTTGGAAATTTCGTTCCATGTGTGTAGACGCTGAAGCGAAGAAATCCCAAGTTAAAAATGAAGTCCAAGGTGCGTTTTTCAAGAACGAAAAAGATCCCAGAGTCACACGAGTAGGGCGGTTTTTGCGGCGAACCAGCTTGGATGAATTACCGCAATTTTGGAACGTCCTCAAAGGAGATATGAGCTTAGTTGGTACTAGACCACCCACACCTGATGAAGTAGAACGCTATGAAGTACCGGAATGGCAACGTTTAGACGTTAAACCTGGTATGACTGGAGAATGGCAAGTTAATGGGCGATCCAAAGTCCGCAGTTTTGAGGATGTCATTCGTCTAGATTTAGAGTATCAAAAAAATTGGACTTTATTATACGATTTGAAATTAATTTTCAAAACTGTAGCAATTCTATTTAATAGAAATAGTGGTGCTGTTTAGCTAATTGCTCTAATTGCTAATTTGTTGGTAACTTACAACCTATAGCAAAGTGCTGAGTGCTGAGTGCTGAGTGCTGAGTAGAAACCAATTTAAATCAAGGCTTTCAGCAATTAACAATGTCCTAACCTCCTTAACGGTTGCTATATTTTCATCTTTAGTAATACCCAAGCTTTTATTAAGTTTGGGTATTGCTTTTTTGAGATTTATTCACGAACTTTGGAATTAGAGAAACACGAAACCGCACTTCGCCAACCTATTGTCCAACAAGGGTTCCAAGCTTATTTCCATACGTATTTATAGCGGTTATCAGTCTAGTGCCGTACACAGTGACTAAAGAGAATTTTCTGAGTTGGTTTACTCACTGGTACTAGTGTACTTCGGAAGACTGATAATCGCCATAGCATAACAGGTACAGAAAAGCCTAATTTTTTACTTCACACCGCATCACCGACTATGAAGCCAAAGACCTCCACTCGCTGAAGGAATGATTGAAAAAGCAGGCAATTTGCTTGACTCAGCCTAGCAAACACCATAAATTCAATGGTGTCTCTTGCTACTTCTAACCTTCAAGGAGCCATTATATTAGACATATCCGCAAATGAGCATCAAAGCCTTGTACAGCAAGGGTCAAAACCTAATTTTATGTTTGGGATATAAACAGAGCCTCTAAGTTAATTGAATCAATAATATTAGGGCTACCAATTCCACAAATTTTTCTCTACGAAGAAGGGAAAAACAAGTTTCTGATTATTGACGGGCAGCAACGTCTAATGTCAATATACTATTTTATGAAACGTAGATTTCCTCTGAAGGATAAACGTGTTGAGCTAAGAAGAATATTTGAAATACATGGCTCTATTCCTAATGAAATATTAAATAATGATAATTATTTTAGCAATTTCGATCTAAGTCTTCCACAAAAACTACCCAGACAACCTAACAAATTTAAAGGACTTAACTATTACACTTTAGGTGACTACAAAACACAGTTCGAGCTTAGACCAATTCGGAATGTAATAGTGAAACAAAACGTCCCTAAAGATGATGATTCTTCAATATATGAAATATTTAATCGTTTAAATTCAGGTGGTGTTAATTTGTACCCACAAGAGATAAGAGCCAGTTTATATCATTCTGCTTTTTATGAAATGCTTAATCGTATAAATATGGAGGAAGGATGGCGAAAATTATTGCAAATGAATGATCCAGACATTCACATGAAAGATATCGAGCTTTTGCTGCGAGCTTTTGCCATGCTTATTGATGGAGAAGAGTACACCCCTTCACTGCCAAAATTTCTAAATAGCTTTTCCCGAAAGAGCAGAAGTAACAACCCAGAACAAAATAAATATCTTGAGAACTTATTTAAATCATTTCTTAAGCAATTTGAAACTTTACCACAAGATCCATTTATTGGAAAACGTAATAAACGCTTTCATATAGCACTTTTTGAAGCTGTATTTACGGCAGTATGTAAGCCAATTTTTCGAGACCATCAGTTGTTAGATTCTCCTATAGATATTAGTAAAATTAGGCAGATAGCTGAGGACGAAAAGTTTACTAAGGCTTCCTCCGAAGGCACAACCAAGAAATCAAATGTTGAAATTCGTTTGACACGAGCCAAAGAAATTTTAGGTGATTAAGGGGATAAAAGTGTTAGAAGAAACAGGAGTTGATAGACTCTATAAAGAGTTTAAAACTTTAATTGAGTACATTGAAAAAGGTGATGAAATATCGCTCCGAAACACAGTAGATGAAAATTTTAGAAAAGCTTTACTGTTAGCCGCAGCCAGTTATTTTGAACACCGTATAACTAATGATATTCTCGAATATATGGGTGAAATTTCCAAAAAAAACGAGCTTTTAGTTTCATTTGTGAATAATAAGGCTATAAGTAAGTAGGCAGTATCATACCTATTTCAATTGGAAAGAAACAAATGCAAATAGTTTCTTTGGACTTTTTGGTGAGATATTTTCAAGTTTTATCAAACAAGAGGTAAAAAATAGTGAAGAGCTTAACTTCTCTATCAAAGCATTTTTGGAAATAGGGCGTGAAAGAAATAGATTAGTTCATCAAGATTTTAGTACATTTTCACTAGAAAAAACCTCCGATGAAATCTATAAACTCTACCGGGATGCATTAGTATTTGTGAATGCTTTACCTAAAAAACTTCGCGAATGCTTAGAAAAAAATGAACTATAAAAATTTGGAACCAAGAAATAAATCCCAGCCCCAGCATAAAAAAGCGGGCTAACCGCTAATGAAGTGGTTAACCCGTTCAGCTTTGGGAACGCGCTGAGAAAATTCTATTGCAATACCAACTTGACATTGGCGTTTTGCAGACCGCGCTGTTTTACTTCAGACAAGGTTTTGTTAACAGCATACTTTTGGTTGATGGAGTTGATCAACTCGGTCTGATTGTGCTTCTTAGCAACGCCCCACAGGTCAGCGATGAGGTCAAAGGAACCATCGCTATTGCGAGACCAACCTAGATCATATTCACCTTCCAAAACAGCTACGATGTCGGATCGAACGCGCTGACCATTGTAACCACGAACATCCGCTTCAGTCTTCACGCTTATACCTAAGTCGCGCAAAGAAGACTTGAGGATCTCAGCATCGGTGATTTTGGTACGCAGTGTGCTAAAATGAGACATTTGGGTTTCCTCCAGTGAGAAGAGTAAGAAAAAAGACAACGGTTTTTTTCGGTAAGCCGCGCTGATGGAAATGCGGCTTTTTCTCTTAGCTGCTAGCTTTTGGGGCTAGCCTTTGCCCCTGGTATTAGCAGGGGAAAGCTTTTAAAACTCCATGCGCTGATATTCAGCGACGGAGGCTGCGGCGGGTCGTGCGCGCTGTCTGGCCCAATCTCTTAGGGCTGTTACCTGTTCTTGCATGGTACGTGACAACGGCAGAGTTGCTTTTAGTGCAGCAATAATATCTAATTGTGTGAACTCGCGGTCTTGGGCGAAGGCTTCATACATTGCCGCCACAAGTGCTTGTTCAATTTCTGCCCCAGAGAAGCCGTCAGACATCTTGGCTAATTGCTCAAGGTCGAATCGGGAAATGTCTTCACGACGTTTGGTGAGGTGGATATTATAGATATCCTGCCTTTCTTCGGCTGTGGGCAGATCCACAAAGAAAATTTCGTCAAAGCGGCCTTTCCTCAGAAACTCTCCAGGCAAGCGTTCCACTCGGTTCGCGGTTGCCATGACAAATACGGGAGATTTCTTGTCTTGCATCCAAGTCAGGAAAGAACCAAAGATTCTACTTGATGTACCACCATCGGAATCAGATGAACCTGAGCTACCTGCAAAGGATTTATCTAATTCGTCTATGAACAGAATCGCTGGAGAGATGGATTCTGCTGTTTTTAGGGCGTTACGTAGATTCGCTTCACTTCGTCCCACCATTGAGCCGTCATATACTCGTCCCATGTCTAGGCGTAGTAATGGCAAACCCCACAGTCGGGAGGTAGTTTTGGCAATTAGTGACTTACCACAACCAGGAACACCAAGTATTAACATTCCTTTGGGTTGAGGCAAACCATACTCTCTCGCCCTTTCGGTAAAGGCATTAGAGCGCTGTTTTAGCCACCTTTTTAGTTCTTCTAAGCCACCTACAGCATCAATGGTTGCATCTTCTTCGATGTATTCTAAAATACCATTGCGCCGAATGAGTTGCTTTTTCTCAGATAGAACTATATCTACTTCATCCTCCGTTAAGCGTCCAGTTGTTACCTGTGCTTTACGGTATACTTTCTCGGATTCATCTTTAGTTAAACCTAAAGCTGCTCTGAGAAGTTTTTCTCGCGCCTCGGTTGTCAGACGTCTGCCCCGATTTTGCTCTAAATGGTAGGTTAAAACTTTGTTTAACTCTGCCATGTCTGGCAATTGGAAGTCAAGAACGACAACTTCTTTTTCTAATTCAATGGGAACTTGCTGCATGGGTGACATCAAAATGATGTTTTTCTGCATTCCCTTAAAACTAGCGATCGCATCACGTAAGGATCTCGTTGTAGCAGGCGCATCAATAAACGGATGTAAATCTTTAAGAATAAATATACCAGGTTCTTTCTGCCGGATGATCCACTCAATCGCAGCCTCCGGCGAAACAGTATTGTGTTGGGTGACGTTCCGGGGTTGCCCGTGTTCCACGATGCCGTGAGTTACTGTCCAGACGTAAACGCGGCGTTGGGGCTTTAATAATTGGGCGATTGTGGAAATTGCCTGTTCCGCCCGTTCTTCCTCGGAGGTCACAAGGTAGATTAGAGGATATTGAGCTTGAATTAAGATATTGAGCTCTTCTTTCATACAATCGACCTACTTGAGACCTTATACAGTAAAGACATCGTTTGTTGGTTGTGGCAACCGAATCATGAACTGTTCATTCATCATTCTTACCTAGCAAGGAACCAATTCTTCCTCACCCTTGGGATGAGTTTCATCTTTTTCCATCTCGTCAATGGATAGATGCTCTGGGATTATTCCTGCTTGACTGCTCATGGCAATCAGTTCCCCATCACGTAAGACTAATGAACTCTCACACTCTGGACAGGAGTAAATTCGATGCGTTCGTCCATAGGCAGAAGCTTCAACTTCCTCAACTAGTTCTGAGTTAGCTAGGTAGAAGACTAGGGCGCGTTCGGCAAGCTCTGACATCGGTTCTGAATCAATAGCTGAACGAATCTTCAGTTTTTTGTGAAGTTCTGGCGACAGATATAAAGTAACCTTTTGCTTAGTTTGCATATAACTCTTTGACGGCCTTACCCGGGTATGTATATTACGTTATCGGTTCCTTTCTCAGATGTCAAGACATTAAAGCGTTTTGACATCAAATTTGTTACATTCCTTTACATTACTCAATGACATAGTTATTGAACTGAGTTATTTATCAAACATTTACCTATTTCTGCTCATGCAACTAACCAGTGTAAAAAATTCGGTAATTTATTGATATAAATCGGCTTATCTGGTAAATTTGAAACATAAGTGACTTGAGAATAAATATAATTATGTCTACCACTACAGTAAAAACCTGTAGTTTAAAACAGCGAATTTATACTAAAATTATCAGCCTTAGCAGCAAGACTGCCTTGTTATTGAGTCTATGGAGTTGTACAGGCGGCAGTTTCCTCGCTCCTAAAGTCACATGGAATACTTATACTAATTCGCGTTATGATTTTGAATTTCCATATCCCAGTAATTGGAATACCTTGCCAGATCAAGCAAACAATGATGGAACTGTTTTGGTATCACCAATAAATAATTATGTAGAAATTCGGGCATGGGCTGGTTATCAGATACCTGAGTCAATCGAACAAAATAGTAAAATAACGCATAATCCCAACTTTGAAACAGCTCAAGGTGTATCTGGAGTGCTACTTGTAGAAGTTGACCAGCAAATAACCTCAATGTCATTGAGTCTCACTAAAGATGAAGTCCAATATTACTGGCAGGCGCGCAGCCAGAATGAAGAATTTTCAGCTTACTATCATTTGTTTTACTACATCGCCTACCAGTACAGGATTCAGGAGTAGGAGAAAGTAAAAAAATGGGGAAGCATAACCAAAATTTTTATTCCTCTTCATCCCCGCCATCATCTTTATCTGCCTGATTTTCTCACCCAAAATCACCTATTTTTACAAGAATGATGGTTGAGAGGGTACAGAAACCTGATAGATTTAGCTATCAGCGAGTAAAAACTGGTGAAGTTCACCAACCTCACCCTTTAAGGGTGACGATTGCCCAAACCAGTTTGGGTGACGTAAGAGGTGAATACCGCATTGAGACAAGGTTTGGTACACACGGCTCAATACTTCCCTAGTTGAGCCTCCTGTAAGCTTAATTGGTTAAGCGTTGGGTCAAGCCAAGACATTCTAACCTTGTTGCACCGAAGGGACTTAAACTGGTTTGCTGGTTCCTGGGCTTATCGCCATTTAAAAACCAGTATTTAAAAAGCCGTGCTAAAAGCACGGGGTTTCTACCCATTTTTCTGATGAAAGTCCTGGTAATTGGTGGTGATGGATATTGCGGTTGGGCAACTGCACTTTACCTTTCCAACCGAGGTTACGAAGTTGGAATTTTAGATAGTTTGGTGCGGCGGCACTGGGATAATGAATTGGGTATCGAAACTCTTACTCCCATAGCACCAATTCAGCAACGCCTCCAGCGCTGGCAAGATTTGACTGGTAAATGTATCGACCTATTCGTTGGCGATATTACTAATTACGAATTTCTCAAGCAAGTTTTACACCAATTTGAGCCGAACGCCCTCGTGCATTTTGGTGAACAACGTTCAGCGCCCTTTTCGATGATTGACCGAGAACACGCCGTTCTCACTCAGGTTAATAATGTCGTCGGCACTTTAAACTTGCTGTACGCCATGCGAGAAGATTTCCCAGATTGCCACATGGTGAAACTGGGAACAATGGGTGAATATGGTACACCCAACATTGATATTGAAGAAGGGTTCATCACAATTGAACACAATGGCCGCAAAGATACCCTACCGTATCCGAAGCAGCCTGGTTCGATGTACCACTTGAGCAAAGTTCATGATAGTCACAATATCAACTTTGCTTGCCGCACTTGGGGACTGCGGGCTACAGACCTAAATCAAGGGATAGTTTATGGCGTTCTGACCGAAGAAACGGGAATGGACGAAATGTTAATTAATCGCCTTGATTATGATGGAGTATTTGGTACAGCCCTGAACCGTTTCTGTATTCAAGCTGCGATCGCTCACCCGCTAACCGTCTACGGTACAGGTGGACAAACTCGCGGCTTCTTGGATATTCGGGATACAGTGCGATGTATTGAACTAGCGATCGCTAACCCAGCTGCACCGGGCGAATTCCGAGTATTTAACCAATTTACTGAACTATTCAGCATTGGTGACTTGGCATTAATGGTCAAAAAAGCGGGGAATGCGATTGGACTAAATGTGGATATCAATCACCTGGATAACCCCAGAGTTGAAAGAGAAGAACATTACTTCAACGCCAAAAATACAAAATTGCTGGATCTCGGTTTACAGCCGCACTATCTCTCTGATTCCTTACTTGATTCGCTGCTAAACTTTGCAGTCAAGTATCAAACACGAGTTGATCACAAGCAAATTCTGCCCAAGGTTTCTTGGCACAGAAAGTAGATTCAAGCCTGTTGGAAACTGTTCGTCATGTCTTAGCAAAACATGATGGACAGTTAATTTTTAGTGCTGAGTTCGGAGTGCTGAGTGCTGAGTTTTGAGTATTAACCAGCAAGGCGGACTTACCATAAAGTCGGCACAGTCAGGATTTGTACGTATAGCCTCAGACTTCCAATCTGCGGGTAATTGACGCAATGTAAAAGAATCTGGGATTATCTGCTTATCTAGTTTTTTATGAGAATCGCTTTATTTACTGAAACCTTTCTGCCCAAAATTGACGGCATAGTAACGCGCCTACGCCATACCGTTGACCATCTACAACGCAATGGCGACCAAGTACTAGTATTTGCCCCTGATGGTGGGATTACTGAACACAAGGGAGCAAAAGTTTACGGTGTGACTGGTTTTCCTCTGCCATTGTATCCAGAGTTGAAAATGGCTTTACCCCGTCCTGCCATTGGTTATGCTTTAGAAGAATTTCAGCCAGATATTATTCATGTGGTGAATCCAGCTGTTTTAGGATTGGCTGGGATTTTTTATAGCAAGATGCTGAAAATTCCGCTAGTTGCATCTTACCATACCCATTTACCTCAATATCTCCAGCATTACGGTTTGGGAATGCTCGAAGGGTTTCTGTGGGAATTACTCAAAGGCGCTCATAATCAAGCCGCTTTAAATCTTTGTACCTCCACAGTGATGAAGGAAGAACTCACTGGACACGGTATTGAACGGGTAAAGGTGTGGCAAAGAGGTGTGGATACAGAATTCTTTCATCCTGATTTAGCTAATTTGGAGATGCGATCGCGTCTATCCCAAAATCACCCAGAGAGTCCCTTATTACTTTATGTTGGCCGTCTTTCCGCCGAAAAAGAAATTGAGCGCATCAAGCCCATTTTAGAGGCAATTCCCGATGCACGATTAGCATTGGTGGGAGATGGTCCCCACCGTCAAGAATTAGAGAAACATTTTGCAGACACTGACACTCATTTTGTCGGGTATCTTACAGGACAAGAATTAGGTTCTGCCTTTGCTAGCGCTGATGCCTTTATTTTTCCTTCTCGGACAGAAACACTAGGCTTAGTTCTCCTAGAAGCAATGGCCGCTGGCTGTCCAGTCGTCGCAGCCCGTTCTGGGGGGATTCCTGATATTGTGACAGACGGTGTAAATGGCTATCTTTTTGAGCCGACAGCAGATATTCAAGATGCCATTAATGCTACTGTTAACCTCCTGGAACACAAACAAGAACGAGAAGTAATTCGTCAAAACGCCCGCAAAGAAGCAGAAAATTGGGGATGGTCAGCTGCTACTTATCAGTTGCAAGACTACTATCAAAAAGTGGTATTTGCAGAAAAACTGACAACAGTAGCTTGAATCGGTCAACAGTGAACAGTTACCAGTAATCAAGGCGTATGGTGGGAGACTCATAACTCATACCAAAATTCTGAGTGCTGTAAAGCCCTGTGGGCATGGCTGCGCTTAGAGCGGGAGCGAGGCGTTGAGCAGCGTGCTGAGTAAAGACCAAGTAGGGGCGGGTTTACAGATATGCTCAATTACTAATAACAATTTTCATAAACCCGCCCCTACATCAAGGCTTTCAGTAATCAAGAATGTCCTAACCTCCTTGGTGGTTGCTATAACTGATCACTGATCACTGGTAAAAAATACTTTTCCTTATTTATGGTTTCTCAGGTGGTAGTTTCTTCACCATCACTTTGAAAGGGGCTTTCGCCAATTTGCAGTTGTTTTTTCGTTTTTTTCAACTGTTTCCACAAAGCCTTGATTTGTTCGTAAGCTTCATCCGGAGCTAATTTTCCACCTGTTTCTAAATTACAGATGTAACTAATACGTTGAGCAAATTCCTGCAAATTGGCATTAAAAACCAAATTTTCAGGCTTTACATGACCATAGTAGCGTCCGCGAGGATAGAGAAAATCATCTTTATTCATTATTTTTTCGCTTTAATCTAAATATTGCTTCGTTTTGGGGATTTGCCAGAAATAAATTCTCCAACTTTCAGATCCCACACAACTTATTTGTCCTGATTTTCCTTGTCTCAAATGATTGGGTATTTTTTACTGAGAAATCCCTTAATATAGCTAAATAATTAAATACCTTAATCTTTTTTATCTCCGAGCAGAGAAGTTGATCTCAACAATTTCATTGTGACAGGGATTATACAAAAAATAGTTAATTGCGATTTTCAAGTTCCAGGATCAGGATAAAACGCGAAATGCTTTAACAACAAGCGGTATAAAAAATTGAATTACTTAATTGGCAAAATATGATACTTTTTTCTTTTTACTCTTGCTAATTAATTTCATTAAATGATACTCTATTCTCTTGGCACTGCCAATATATTTTATGGTTTATACACATATACTATTGAATGTGCTAAAAATTTCCATTCATACTGTATAAATATGTACTTTTTGAATGATTTTAAAGTTTACCTGCACCC
Organism: Anabaena sp. CCY 0017; assembly: GCF_963920885.1. Taxonomy (NCBI): domain Bacteria; kingdom Bacillati; phylum Cyanobacteriota; class Cyanophyceae; order Nostocales; family Nostocaceae; genus Anabaena; species Anabaena sp. CCY 0017. Next base: position 211,837 of record NZ_CAWUDG010000007.1, read on the forward strand.
AAATGATTATACGCAAGTAAGAAAAAATACCATAAACTAAATATAATCGTCTTCCATCAAAGGTTAGAGTTCAGTTTTACTTTTTTCTACAACTTACCCTGACTCTCGCTCTGCTAAGGTGTAGGTGCTTGACATCAGCTGATCAAGGATAGTCAACTCACCACCAATAGCGGATCTGGAATAACTAAAGATAAAATAGTTAAGCCTGACAGGGTGAACGCTGCCCACTTCCTCAAACTTTACCTTATATCATGTCTGTTTATTCCCAGTTATACGAAGGCAAAGCTAAAATTCTCTATGCAACAGACGATCCAGAAGTCTTGTTAGCTGACTTTAAAGACGATGCCACTGCTTTTAATGCCCAGAAACGTGGCAGTATTATCGACAAGGGAAAAATTAATTGTACTATTTCTAGCCAGCTATTTCAGCAATTAGAAATATATGGTATAAAAACCCACTATATTGATAGCCCTAATCCGCATCAAATGCGAGTTAAGGCTGTAAAAATTGTGCCAATAGAAGTAGTAGTAAGAAATATTGCGGCTGGTAGTCTATGTCAGCAAACAGGATTAACGGTTGGTACAGTGCTGAAACAACCTTTGGTAGAGTTTTATTACAAAAACGACCAATTGGGAGATCCACTATTAACACGCGATCGCCTATTTCTGCTAGAACTAGCAACACCGGAACAAGTAGATACAATTAACAATCTAGCATTGCAAGTCAACAAGTTTCTGCGTGATTTTTGGCAGCAATGCGGCATTACCCTAGTAGACTTCAAATTAGAATTTGGTTTGGACTCACAACAGCAAATACTTTTGGCAGATGAAATTAGCCCTGATACTTGCCGCTTGTGGAACACAACTGAAGCAGATCCTAACCTGCGGGTAATGGATAAAGACCGCTTCCGGCGTGACTTGGGGAATGTCGAGAATGCCTACCAGGAAGTTTTACAACGAGTGCTACAAGCAGTAGAAAGTAAAGCTTGAATTGTTTTTGACTGATGCCTTACGACTTATAAAGTAAAGAGGCAATAGTAAACAACTTTATTTTGACTTGATATCTTTTGCATAAGAGCATGATTGCCAAGGGAATGGTGTGTGGACGTGAAGAGGAATTTAAATAAAATGCGTTTATCTCCCGTATGGGTAGCAATGGTAGCAATGGCAACGCCATTAGGCGGTTCACTTAGTGCCAATGCCCAAACCATTAATAATAGTTCAGAACCAACAGCAGAGGTTTTCACACCAGAGATTAATCAAACGGTTCCAGCTAGTGAAACCGTCAACTTAGACTCCAACTCCACAGAAGTTCCGTCTTTTGTCACAATTCTCCCACTGACATCAGCCGAGAAGACGACCTCAGATGTCATAATTCCTACTTGGGTAACGCCACAAGTAAGTGAAACCTCTGAAGCAAGTGCGAATCTTCTCCCCCAATCGCCCAATTCGGTGACAGAAATTATCCCCCCAATACTGAGCCAATCAGTACCATCACCCACGCCCGAAACTACCCCAAGTCCGGGAAATTTAAATACTCCCAACGCCACCCCAGATGCTGAGGAACCTCGCGTACTAGTATCAGAAGTAGTTGTGAGACCTGAGACAGGACAACTAACATCAGAACTAGAAGATCAAGTTTTTAGAGTCATTCGGACTCAACCAGGCCGGACAACAACCCGATCTCAACTGCAAGAAGATATCAACGCTATCTTTGGCACTGGCTTCTTCGCCAATGTTCAAGCTGTGCCAGAAGATACACCTTTGGGTGTGCGGGTGAGCTTTGTCGTCCAACCCAACCCAGTCCTCAGTAAAGTAGAAGTGCAAGCCAATCCGGGAACTGATGTTCCTTCGGTATTGCCTCCGAGTACGGTGGATGAAGTCTTTAGCCCACAATATGGCCAAGTTCTTAACCTGCGGGAATTGCAAGAAGGGATCAAGCAGTTAACCGAGAAGTATCAAGAACAAGGCTACGTACTAGCAAATGTTATCGGTTCGCCTCAAATCTCAGAAACTGGCGTTGTTACCCTGCAAGTAGCCGAAGGGGTAGTAGAAAATCTCAAAGTCCGGTTCCGCGATCGCGAAGGTCAGGAGACAGACGCGACGGGAGAACCAATTCGGGGTCGGACACAGGAATATATAATTACACGGGAACTGGAATTAAAACCAGGTGATGTATTTAACCGCGACATAGTACAAAGAGACTTACAGAGAGTATTTGGGCTAGGGCTATTTGAAGATGTTAATGTCTCCCTTGACCCTGGGACAGACCCTAGTAAAGTTGATGTTGTGGTGAATGTAGCTGAACGTAGTACTGGTTCCATTGCTGCTGGGGCTGGGTTTAGTTCTGCTAGTGGACTATTTGGTACTGTTAGCTATCAGCAGCAAAACCTGGCGGGAAGAAACCAAAACCTGGGCGCAGAAGTACAGGTGGGACAACGGGAACTGTTGTTTGACCTCCGGTTTACAGACCCCTGGATTGCCGGTGATCCTTACAGAACTTCTTATACAGCCAATCTGTTTCGCCGCAGTTCCATTTCATTGATTTTTGATGGACAAGATGGTGATATTAGGACATTTCAACCAGAAGGTACAGATGGCGAAGGCACAGATGGCGATCGCCCCCGTGTTCTCAGATTAGGTGGTGGTATTACTTTTAACCGTCCCCTATCTCCCAACCCTTACAAAAGATCAGAATGGACTGCTTCAGCTGGATTGCAGTATCAACGCATTTCTACCCGTGATGCCGATGGTAACGTCAGACCAGAAGGAGCCGTGTTCCAAGATGGAGTACCCGGAGAATTAGTCCCCCTCAGCTTCTCAGGACAAGGGGAAGATGATTTACTGCTATTACAACTAGGCGCACAGCGCGACCTGCGGAATAATCCCTTACAACCAACCAGAGGTTCCTTTCTGCGCGTTGGAGTCGATCAGTCTGTACCAGTAGGACTAGGTAGTATCTTTCTCACTAGACTCCGAGGAAACTACAGTCAATACTTACCTGTGAACTTTACTAACTTCGCTCCAGGACCACAAACCCTAGCCTTTAACCTCCAAGGCGGTACAGTTCTGGGTGACTTACCTCCTTACGAAGCTTTTACCCTGGGTGGTAGTAACTCTGTTCGGGGTTACGAAGAAGGAGCATTAACAAGTGGACGCACTTATGTACAAGCATCTGTGGAGTATCGCTTCCCTGTTTTCTCCGTAGTTAGCGGCGCACTGTTTTTTGATGTTGGTAGTGATTTAGGAACTACAACTAGAGCAGCTGAAGCATTGAACAAAAACGGCACTGGCTACGGTTATGGACTAGGTGTGCGTGTACAATCCCCACTAGGCCCCATTCGTATTGACTACGGCATTAACGACGACGGCGATAGTCGCATCAATTTTGGCATTGGGGAAAGATTTTAAGTAGTCATTAGTCATTAGTCAATGAACTTTTGACTTTTGACTGTTGATTTTTGACTTCCGCGCAGCGGTGCTAGGCACTTGCTAATTGTGACATTTGCCTGAATACTGTTTCCATAAAGGGTTTTTTGCAAACTTCAGATGAATCATAAAAATCAAAATATATTAACTTTTCGCTCATGCAACAGCACACTATAGCAGCAGAAATCACCCAAACTGGAGTGGGACTGCATAGTGGTGTGAGTACCCATGTACGGATATTACCGTCAGAAGCAGGCAGTGGGCGCTACTTTGTCCGGGTAGATTTACCAGATTTACCAATCATTCCCGCCCAAGTTGCAGCCGTAAATCAAACTCTACTCTCAACTCAATTGGGTAAGGGTGAAGCCTGCATTCGGACAGTGGAACATTTATTGGCGGCGCTGGCGGGTATGTCGGTGGATAACGCCAGAATTGAAATTGATGGCTCAGAAGTCCCACTATTAGACGGTTCAGCCCAGATTTGGACTGAAAGTATTGCGGAAGTTGGCTTAGTCTCACAATCAATGAGCAACCCAGATCCTTTGGTGGTGCAAGAACCAATCTGGATTCATGAAAATGATGCTTTTGCTTGCGCCCTCCCTGCATCAAAAACTCGTTTTAGTTACGAGATTGATTTTGATGTAGCGGCTATTGGTAATCAATGGCACAGTTGGTCATTGAATTCGAGTTTTGCGGCAGAAATTGCCCCGGCTCGGACTTTTGGCTTACTGCACCAAATTGAACACTTACAAAAAACAGGGTTAATCAAAGGTGGTAGCTTAGATAATGCCCTGGTTTTTGGGTCTGAAGGTTTGGTAAATCCACCATTAAGATTTGCAAATGAACCAGTTCGTCATAAAATATTAGATTTAGTAGGAGATTTGAGTTTATTGGGAACTTTTCCGCAAGCTCATTTTTTAGCTTATAAAGCCAGCCATAATTTACACATTCAACTGGCTCGGAAAATTTTAGCATTGCAATTGGCTCAAGTCTAAAATCTCAATTCCTTACAGGTTTTCATCCCTGCCTACTTAAGTGATCAATTAAAAATCAACATAGCGCTAATGGCAATCGTCACTGAAGTGAATAGTCCCGATACTACTTTACCCACATCTACCCCAGAACAGATTACGGAAATTAAAACCACATTTTCATCTGAAGAAATTCAGAAATTGCTCCCCCACCGATATCCATTTTTACTTGTAGATAAAATAATTGACTATGTGCCAGGAAAATTGGCTGTAGGCGTGAAAAATGTCACTGTCAACGAACCCCAGTTTCAAGGACATTTTCCAGAACGACCACTGATGCCTGGAGTGCTAATTGTTGAGGCTATGGCACAGGTGGGAGGTATTGTTCTCAAGCAATTACCTGGGTTTGAAGATGGATTATTTGTTTTTGCTGGTATCGATAAAGTACGCTTCCGTCGCCAAGTCGTTCCCGGAGATCAGCTAGTGATGACAGTGGAACTGTTGTGGATAAAACAACGTCGTTTCGGTAAGATGCAAGCCCGTGCTGAGGTTGACGGTCAACTCGCTGCTGAAGGCGAACTAATGTTTTCTTTAATTAACTAAGAATTCTTTGTATTGCTGGTGGTTCAAGCCGTGATTTCCTCGGAAATTAAAACCTAAATAAATAAAATAGCAGTAAAAAACAATCCACAAAAGCATTTTAGAATTTCTAGAATTTCATCGCCCTTACACATAACTTGCTTTGCTCGACACTTTCGGCAACTGATTGTACAGACGCGATTAATCGCGTCTCTAGGCTTAAAAAAAAGTTCTGGAGATTCACCCTTGAAGACGCTTATTCATCCCACTGCTGTAATTCATCCTAAATCGGAACTCCACCCTACAGTGCAAGTTGGTGCCTATGCTGTGATTGGAGCGCACGTCAAAGTCGGAATGGAAACGATTATTGGCGCTCATGTAGTCCTAGAAGGGCCTTGTGAGATTGGGGCGCGAAATCAAATTTTTCCAGGCGCAGCTATTGGTATGGAACCCCAGGATCTGAAGTTTGTCGGAGAACCGACTTGGGTCAAAATTGGTGACAATAACTTAATTCGTGAGTATGTCACTATTAATCGCGCCACTGGTGCTGGGGAAGCTACGGTGATTGGCAACAATAACCTGTTAATGGCTTATGTCCACGTAGCTCATAACTGCATAATTGAAGACAATGTAATTATTCCTAACTCAGTGGCATTGGCTGGTCATGTTCACATAGAGTCACGCGCTAGGCTCGGCGGAGTTTTAGGCGTGCATCAATTTGTCCGCATTGGTCAACACGCAATGGTCGGGGGTATGGCACGTATTGACCGGGATGTGCCGCCTTATATGTTGGTGGAGGGAAATCCAGCACGGGTCAGAACCCTGAATCTAGTGGGACTAAAACGTTCTGGAATGAATTCAAACGACCTGCAAGTTCTGAAAAAAGCGTTTCGGATTCTCTATCGCTCTGGCTTAACTTTTAAGGACGCTTTAGAACAGCTTGAACAACTGGGCGAAACCGAACAATTACAATCCCTGCGTCGTTTTTTACTCCTTTCTCAAATGCCAGGAAGACGTGGCTTAATTCCGGGAAGGAAAAAACCAGGCGCGAGTGATGAGTCTTAAATTATGTAGAGACGCGATTAATCGTGTCTCTACAAGAAGTTTTTAAATCTTAATTTTTACTATTTATCAAATGCGGATATTTATCAGCACTGGCGAGGTATCTGGCGATTTGCAAGGTTCATTGCTGATTACAGCGATCCAGCGTCAAGCTGCTGCTGCGGGTTTGCAATTAGAAATTGTGGCGCTGGGTGGCGAAAAAATGGCAGCAGCTGGAGCCACTATTTTGGGGAAAACTAGTGGTATTGGTTCAATGGGTTTGATAGAATCTTTGCCTTATGTTTTCCCTACTCTTCAGGTACAACGCCAAGCGATCGCCTTTCTTAAAGACAATCCCCCTGATTTAGTGGTACTTATTGACTATATGGGGCCCAATTTGGGTATTGGTACTTATATGCAAAAGCATTTACCACAAGTACCAGTGGTTTATTACATCGCTCCTCAAGAGTGGGCTTGGTCAATTGGTTTACGTAATACATCCCGAATTGTCGGTTTTACAGATAAACTTTTAGCTATTTTCCCGGAAGAAGCCCGTTATTTTCGCGAGAACGGCGCAGAAGTTAGCTGGGTTGGTCATCCCCTCGTTGACCGGATGCAAGATGCTCCCAGTCGCCAAACAGCCCGCGCTCAATTGCAAATTCCACCAGAACAAAAGGCGATCGCACTGCTTCCCGCTTCTCGTCGTCAAGAATTAAAATATCTTTTACCAGTCATTTTTCAAGCTGCTCAAACTATTCAAGCTAAATTACCAGAAGTTCATTTTTGGATTCCTCTATCCCTAGAGGCTTATAGAGAGCCAATTGTAGCCGCAATTCAAAGTTATGGTTTACGAGCGACAATTTTATCTGGTCAACAAAAAGAACTATTTGCCGCAGCTGATTTTGCCATCACTAAATCTGGTACGGTCAACTTGGAACTGGCTTTATTAAATGTGCCGCAAGTTGTGGTTTATCGCCTCAATCCCATTACTGTGTGGATTGCGCGGAAAGTTCTCAGAGGGTCTATAGTTTTTGCTTCCCCACCTAATTTAGTGGTAATGAGGGAAATTATACCGGAGTTATTACAAGAGCAAGCCACAGCCGAGAATATTGTGCAAGCATCGATGGAATTACTGCTAAATCCTGAGCTTAGAGCGCAAACTTTGGCTGATTATGCTGAAATGCGGCAACTTTTGGGTGAAGTGGGAGTATGCGATCGCGTTGCACAAGAAATTTTGCAAATGCTACCAACTAAAGTTTAAATTTGACTTGAGGCAAGTGATTCAAATTCAGGTCAGTTTAAAGGTGTCATGGCTCATATAAAAAAAAATCCCCAAAAACGACCTATCGCCGTCGATTTATTTGCTGGTGCTGGTGGAATGACCCTTGGCTTTGAACAAGCTGGCTTTGATGTACTTGCATCTGTAGAAATAGACCCTATCCACTGTGCTACACACGAGTTTAATTTTCCTTTTTGGTCTATTTTGTGTAAATCTGTTGAAGAAATTACCAGTCAAGAAATTAGACAAAATTCAGCTATTGGCGATCGCGAAATTGATGTAGTGTTTGGCGGTCCACCATGTCAAGGTTTTTCATTAATAGGTAAACGTTCTTTTGAAGATCCTCGAAATTCTCTGGTATTTCATTACATTAAACTAGTATTAGAACTCAGCCCCAAGTTTTTTGTTATGGAAAATGTCAAGGGAATGACAGCAGGGAAACATAAAGAACTTATTGCAGAAATAATTCATAAATTTGAAATTAACGGTTATAAAGTTAGACAAAAATATCAGGTTTTAAATGCTGCTCATTTTGGAGTTCCACAAAACCGTGAAAGATTATTTATTTTGGGTTGTCGTCATGACTTAGAATTACCAAATTATCCACAACCAATTACTCAATCTGCTAAACCAAAGAAATCTGTCCTAACGAATGAATTAAACTTAACTCCTACAGTTTGGGATGCACTTCAAGACTTACCCGAAATAGAAAAATATAGTGAATTATATCAACGTGATTGGGTAGTTGCAGATTTTGGTAAACCTAGTGATTATGCTCGGCTACTTCGTGGACTTATTTCTACAAATAATGACTATTCATATCCACGTCAGTATGACTCTAGAATATTGACATCAAGTTTAAGAACAAAGCATAATTTAGAATCTATTACCAGATTTTCCGCTACACCTCATGGTAAAACGGAAAAAATTAGCCGTTTCCATAAACTTGACCCTCAAGGGATTTGTAATACTCTCAGAGCCGGAACACCTAGTAATCTAGGAGCTTTTACTTCCCCTAGACCTATACATCCCTTCATACCCAGATGTATTACTGTGCGTGAAGCAGCGCGGTTACATTCTTATCCAGATTGGTTTCGGTTACACATCACAAAATGGCATGGATTTAGACAAATAGGAAATTCTGTTCCCCCTTTATTAGCTAAAGCAGTCGCCTCGAAAATAATGGAAAAACTGAATGTTTCTCCGTGTAAACCCGAAGAAATAAAAATATTAGATAATGATAGTTTATTGATGTACGATATGTCGAAAGCTGCTCAACATTACGGTGTTGATTCCCGGATAATAGAGCCGAGAGTTAGAAAAATAGTTAATAAAAAAAAGTTATGTCAAACTAATAATTTTGATATGGAGTGTATTGAGCTTTGACTTTAAAATCTTAAAAGGATTAGCCCTGATGCTACTGGGTTGCGACTTCACTATCTCGTCGGAGCTAATTTAATTTTAAGTTGGGTGATTATCCAACCAATTGCGTAAATCATCAACTGTGGAAAAATCCCATAACTCCTCACCTAAACTTTCCACAATATCCAAGTCATAAGACCTAATACGATTTTCTAAGTCTCTATCAATTTCTCCCAACTTACGTTTGATTTGACGGATAATCAAATCTTTCTCCCGTTCAATCCCTCGTTCAATCCCTTGCTCAATCCCTTGTTCAATTCCTTGTCTCATCCAACTGGTAACAATTTGCATAACTTCCATGATTTATCATCATACTTAAATGAGGTTATCCAACCAATTGCGTAAATCATCAACTGTGGAAAAATCCCATAACTCCTCACCTAAACTTTCCACAATATCCAAGTCATAAGACCTAATACGATTTTCTAAGTCTCTATCAATTTCTCCCAACTTACGTTTGATTTGACGGATAATCAAATCTTTCTCCCGTTCAATCCCTCGTTCAATCCCTTGCTCAATCCCTTGTTCAATTCCTTGTTCGATACCTTGCTCAATTCCTTGTCTCATCCAACTGGTAACAATTTGCATAACTTCCTCCTGTTCTTGTGACTCTAATAACCCCAATTCTGACTTAAATACTGTTTCTTCCTGCGGATTTAAACTTAAATATGTATCAATAAACCCAGAAATTAACTGCATTTTAGCTGGGTTTAATTTTAATGTTACCAACAAGCGTAAACATTCGGCTTTGACTTTTGGTCTGTCTGCTGGGGCTATATTCATTTTAGCCATCAATGCTGATGCTACGGGATTGGGACGACTTAAAAAGTCTCGCCAGTTATATTGATTTAACTGAATTACCCGATAATTAAACTCTAATACCTGGAAATCTGGGAATCCTACTTTGTATTGATTGACTGCTGCTTTTTTGGGGCGGTCGTATGAGAAAATAACTATGGGATATATTGGTAAGTTGAATTTTTCGTGTAATCGGGCAAAATAACGAAACATTCGCCGATTAAAGTTGGCTTTGGCGGTGGATTCGTTTTCAATGTGAATTAAAAAATAAGCTGATTTGTGAGCAAATTTGACTTGCGCGACTAAATCAGTTTCATATTGTTTACCTTCTGTGACATCAGTAAATAGTTCTTTATCTAGAAATTTTACTGATTCTGGTTCTATATATTCTCTGAGTTCGGGGAAAAATAACTCAATGAATTCTAGAAAGAAGTTCGAGATTAATTCTTTAAATAAACGGTCATGATCTATCATTATATCACAGCTTTTTTATCAAAGATTATGGCGATCGCCTGCTACTAGAGCAGCTACCCCATATTTGAGTATTTAAGGACTAAAGTCCTTACTACAAACCTTTCATGATTTACGCTGTTCTGCTTAGTTATGGCGATCGCTAACAACTACTTTTGCTGATTTCCACTTGATAAACTACTAGGATTAATATTAATTAAAGGTAAAGCACCATTACCACTCATGACTGTGGGAAAACGACCATCCCATTTTTCTATGGCTTGCTTTTGTAACAAATCTGGCGTTAAAGTTAGCCGTTGTAATCTTTGCGCTTCCGCTTGACCTTTGGCGCGGTTGATATCTGCTTGGGCTTCTTGAGTCGCTTTCTGAGCAATAAACTCAGCCTGTTTAGCCTCTTGTTCTGCGATTTGTTTAGATTCAATTGCTCTACTAAACTCTGGAGAAAAAGAGAAATTCACTAAAGAGACATCATCTATAATAATACCGTAAGATGCTAAACGCTTTTCAAGATGATTATCAATTTCTTCCTTTAATTCTGTCCTTTTCGTAATCACTTCTTCGGCTGTTTTTTTAGCAGTAGCTGCTTTTAAAACTTCGGATACCGCAGGGGTAATAATGCCATCAATAATTAGTCTCTCATCTCCAACTTGTTGAAAAATTTTATTGACCTGCAACGGGTCAAGATGCCAGTTTACAGCCAGTTCTGTCGTGATTGTCTGGAGGTCTTTAGACGCTGCATCAGATTTAAAAGTATTCTGCTGAACGCGAACGTTGAGCCTTTTAACTGATGTGACAATGGGCATAATCGGATGTAGACCTTCGCCTAAAACTTTATCCTGAACTTTGCCAAACTGCATAACCACACCCCGTTCACCAGCATTTACAATGGCAAAAGGACGGATTGTCATTGCCAAAAATAAGAACAATATTCCTCCGGCAATATAAAATCCATACTGAGATTTATTTTCAAAACTGTTGGCCAAATTACGCATATTCTTCACCGTAAGATAAGTTAATATGATTGTTAATTATTTATACATCAATAGCTCTAATTTTCTCACAAGCTACAAAAATTTTAAAATTAATGTAACCGTTATATACATATATACATCATGATTAATTAAAATTGCGGTAACAGCTTAGTTGTTAATTCCCTCTTTAAATATGAAGATTAATCAACATCATGCTTGGCCTCTGACCGTGGAAGAAGCGATCGCTATCCAAGAAAGTTTACGAAATCAGGTAACTCGGTCAGATAAACTTAAAGAACCTGTCCAATATGTGGCTGGTGTAGATATGGGTTTTGAGTCCAATGGTACTATTAGCCGTGCAGCAGTTGCAGTCCTGAGTTTTCCTGATTTGCAAGTTGTAGAAACCTCATTAGCTTACAGGCCGACATCATTTCCTTACATCCCCGGTTTTCTCTCTTTTCGGGAAATACCAGCCGTACTTGATGCACTAGAAAAAATTAAAACTATACCAGATATTATTTTGTGTGATGGTCAAGGAATCGCCCATCCGCGCAGATTGGGTATAGCTAGTCATCTAGGAGTTATCTTGGATATGCCGACAATTGGTGTAGCAAAATCATTGCTAATTGGTAAGCATGAAAAATTGCCAGACACTAAGGGTAGCTGGCAACCATTAATACATAAAGGTGAAACTATTGGGGCAGTTTTAAGAACTCGTACAGGAGTAAAGCCTGTATATGTCTCTATTGGTCATCAAATCTGTTTAAATACGGCAATTGACTATGTATTAAGTTGTACCCCAAAATATCGCTTACCCGAAACTACACGCATTGCTGATAAATTAGCATCAGCGAGATAACGTGATTGTTGAAGTTTGTGCTAAACGCTTGCTTGCTTTGGCTGAATCATGTTAGGAATCGCACAGAGAGAAGTTGAAGTAATTAATAATAATTATTTAATTTAGAAAGATGAACACACTAACTTTACAGTGGCACGATACAGGCCAAGATAGAGTTCAGAACATTTATGAACAACAGCCCAGTAAAAATAATCACACCGTCCGTATCGGTCGCGATCCAATGCAGTGTGACATTGTTTTAAGTCACCCAACTGTATCCGGTTTACACGTAGAAATATTTTTTCACAATCAGCAGCAATGCTTTTATATCAGAAATTTGCGATCGCCTAATCCCCCAATCATCGATGGACAGCAATTAGTCCAAGGTGAAATGCCTTTACACGAAGGCAGTATGATTTATTTGGGTCAAGTAAAACTGCAAGTAACCGCCGTTACTATTAACAACATTCCCCCCACAATTTTAATACCACCACAACCACTCAATCATCATCACCATCCACCCACACCCCCAGCACAAGCACAAGCACAAGGGGTTTATGGTTTAGAGTGTCCTAATTGTCATAAAGTTTCCCCTGTGGAAAATCTGCAAATTGGCTGTCCTTGGTGTGGTACATCTTTAGCAGCATCAGTAAGCGTCTTAGTTGCACCCAATCATTAGAGAAATGGGGAGCAGAAGAGGCAGGGGAGCAGGGAGGAGAAGACGGTAGCTTCACAATGACCAATGAGCAATGACTAATGAGCAATGACTAATCCACAAATTCAATTAAGTTGGGAAGATCCAGCCACGGGGGAACGGCGAGAACCAAGTTTGAGTGCGCCAATTGCTTTTGGTCGTGAATTTGCCCGTTTACCTGCTGAACTTCAAGGACGGCGTGTAGCGAGGATGCTACTTAACAGTAATGAAATTTCCCGTTATCATGCCCTCATTGACTGGGAACAAAATCAGCTAGTAGTAATTGACCAAGGCAGTATTAACGGTGTATTTGTCAATGGTCAACGGCAAAATCGTGGTGTTCTAACCAATGGCGATACATTACAAATTGGCCCCTACATAATGACGGTGATGTTTGGTGTCAACGCCACCAGCCAAGCTACGAGTGCGCCGTCAATGATTCAATTTAACCCCAATACTAATATTCCTGAGCCTGGCTTGCCTCCATCTCGTCCAATAACACCTTTAGGAAGTAATTTTCCCCCACCAGCATTTCAGGCTGAATTGGTTCCAGTACAAGCACTTCACGCCACAGGTTTACCCGTAGATGAATGCGATTATTTAGCAGTTGGGGCGGGATTAGGTAGTTTTATTTGGGTTGATTTGCTGCGACTTAGTGGTGTCCGGGCTGACAAAATCGTAGCTTTGGGACTAGACGCAGAACCTTATGCGCGTTATAAACGCCTCTGTCTAAACTCGCAAATCCCCTTACATGAAAGATTGCGATCTAATTCTGATTCGTGTCCTGATAATATTTGGGGTTGGCCTAGTTATGCTTTACGAGAAGCTGGGCGGGATGTGACTAAAGGTAAGATAAATTCAGCATTCCAATATTTATGGCAAGTGTTTGCTGAACCCACCTTAGCCGAAACTTATACACCTCGTGCGGGTAATGTCTTCGATTCCATAGACCGGGAAGTTAAGCGCATTGGCTGGAATCAAATTTATCGTTATGGGCGCGTTAGGGCTATTCGCAAAACCGATGATGGCAGATATTGTGTAGCCTATTCTCGCAGTCCGGGAAATTACGCTTTTATCGTTAGTCGTTATTTACATTTAGCTACTGGGTATCCCGCAATTCAATTTCTCCCAGATTTGCAAGCTTATAGAGCCAAATATCAAGATTTTAAGTCTGTTGTCAATGCTTATGAAGCCCACGACCATGTTTATCAGCAACTAGAACAACAGGGTGGGACTGTGTTGATTCGTGGTAGGGGAATTGTAGCTTCGCGGATTATCCAAAGAATTTATGAGGCGAGAAAGCACAATCGTAATATTACAGTTTTGCATTTAATGCGATCGCCTAAACCCCAAGGCAACAAATTTCAAAAAGCCCAGCGACAAGTTAAAAATCATTACGAATTCCAGCCTTTTAACTGGCCTAAAGCTTGTTGGGGCGGAGAACTCCGCGTTATGCTCGAAAAAGCTACCCCCGACGAACGCCAACGCCTACTAGCAGACTGGGGCGGGACTACCACCGCCGACCGCCAAGACTGGCAACAAATGACTGACCAAGGGCTAAGTGAAGGCTGGTATCAAATAAGCTTTGGTGAAGTCACAGGTGTGGAACGGGATACTCAAAACCGGACTATTACCCATATCCAGGAAAAAGGCTTGGGAGAAATGAAACTGGCCGCGGACTTTATTATTGATGCTACCGGATTGGATGCCAAGGTGGAAGCAAGCCCGTTACTGGAAGATATTGTTAAACATTACAACTTACCCCTAAATTATCTAGGGCGCTTAGTTGTCACAAATAATTTTGAAATCCCAGAAATGCGGAATGGCAAAGGACAGATATATGCAGCAGGAGCAATTACCTTGGGTGGTCCTTATGCAGCCGTTGATAGTTTCCTGGGTTTGCAATATTCCGCATTAGTCGCCGTTGATGGACTCGCCGCCTCCCGTGCGCCCGGACTTCACAGTTTAAATATGCTCACTTCTTCTGCACAGTGGTTAAAGTGGGTTTTTAATCAATCACCATAATTCGTAATTCGTAATTCGTAATTCGTAATTAATGAATGAGCAGATATTTTTTGCCGCTTGCAGGATTAAGGTCAAGGAAGATACGCTTTAATGGTGTAGAAATGTGTAGAATCTTGTAAAGATATAAAATATAACCTTTAAAATGCAAACATTCGAGCTTTCTTCCTCAATGCAGCTGGTAGAACCACCCAAGCAATGTCAGCCTTTGAAGATTATCGCCCTGGGGGATAGCTTAGTATATGGCTTTGGCGACCCAGAAACAGGCGGTTGGGTTGAGCAATTACGGCGATGGTGGATGTTACCAGATAGTTCTGGTCATGTATTATATAATCTGGGAGTTAGAGGCGATCGCACACAACAAGTAGCACAAAGGCTAGAAGTAGAATTTCGTCATCGGGGTGAATTACGCAATCGTCTTCCCGACATGATTATCCTCTCTGTAGGTGTCAATGATTCCGCTAAATTAAAACGCCCCAACGGACGAAATTATACAGATTTTGACCTATTTCAATCACAAATTAGTGCTTTACTAGAACAAGCACAACAACTCTGTCCCGTGTTATTTGTCGGCATAGTTCCCGTAGATGAAGCCAAAATGCCGTTTCTAGATTGCTTTTATTATAATCACAACGACCAGTACCGTTATAAAGAAGCTACTAAACTTGCTTGCAGTCAACGGCAAATTCCCTATTTAGATATCTTCGATGAATGGATGGCGCATGATGAATTTTGGCGGTTACAACGCTTAAGTGCAGATGGTCTTCATCCCAATACGCTAGGCTATCAAACTTTGTTAGAAAACGTGATTAATTGGCAACCACTAGCAGCCTATAATACTAAATTTAATAGCGAGATAAAAGCCTTCGCAGAAAAATAAGTAAGTAGATCACATCATCTCTTTTACTCAGCACTCAGCACTCAATCATGACACCAACTTTATTTGGGCGTTGGCAAACTCGATTACTACTACTTATAACTGTAGGCGTATTGGTATCATTACCTTTTGCAATGGGTTTAATTGGCCCTGGCGCAAACTCGGTTTATTTCTGGATACTTGGCTATGTCGCCATCTTTGGCTTAATTTGGGATGTGCTTTATAACTATCTGCAAAAATCCCGTTGGGATAGAGACTGGCCAGCTGCTTATCAGTTTGGTGCCGGTATTTGGGAATTAGCGTTTATCTTCTGTGGGATAAAACTTTTTGGATTCTTACCAATACCTATACCAAAAACAGAATTATCATTAGGAGCTTTTTTACTCCACTATAGCCTTGTTTGGCTAGCAGTTTTTATGGCCTCGCAAAGCCTAATGCGAATTATTTTTCCCCGTTGGCGTTTCCGTGGGGGTCAGTGGTTTTGAAACTCTCCAGGCTAAAACCACAGAGATTCTTGATTCAACGAGTAGGGGCGGGTTTAGAGATATGATTTATGATTAACCAAAATATTGGTAAACCCACCTCTACAACTAGACGAATTGCGGTATCTCACCCAGAGGTGCTTCTCTCCTCAAGCGATAAGTTTTCCAGTCATTTCACTTTTAACTGAGTAGTAAAAATCAAAATAATTAAATTTTTATTAATATAAATGAATTATTTTTGCTTCTTCGAGAAACTTGCAAGACAATTGTCACATTCAGACATCTGGTGACAAAGTGCTGGATGTGAACGCAGATTTATAAAATATAATATGTCTGCATTATTTAAATTTTTTACCTTTAGTTGAGCCGTAAATACTAATGTATTGGCCATGAATATTAACGCAATAGGGAACTAGGTAACTTATCGCCGCAGATATCCAGCGTTCACGACTCATTTTGCCTTGCCACAAAGCACTTCCATGATTGATCATAAATAAGATAGAGCCAACTATTAATGCAAGTTTTACGGCTGTTTTCGCCAATTTTGGCTCAACTAAACTGGCAAAATATCCTTTAACAAACTTAGACATTACAAAATTATTGAACTTCACGTAACGTACTATAGCAATCCTAAATAACTTAGGAACCCAAAGCTCCCCCATTTCTACCATAATTTGGGTATCTGAGTCTCTCGATGTTGGTAAGTTGTATTTAGTAATAGGATGATAAATAGTAAATTTAATTCATTCAATTGTTGCCAATTTTCTCTCGTTCGCGTAACGTGTCCATAGGACTGATCATTAAAGAATATTATACATAACAGTAATTAATAAAATATGCCTCATGGCTCAAGATTAAAGGAATAAAAATTCATGTACAAGAGACTAACAATTAGGCAACTTTGTCCCAGTCGCTGGTTGCTTTTGGGTTTGTATACAGTAATTTCCCTGGAAACTGGTAGTAGCGTCGCCGCACCAGTAGCCAGATTAGATAATTGGCGCTTTTACCCAGAAACTGTACAACTAGAAATCAACCTTTCAGCCAGCACAATTCCCAAGTATTTCTACTTATCCGAACCGCCTCGCCTAGTTGTGGATTTGCCAAATACTAAGTTAGGTGACGTTCCCACTATACAAAATTATCTGGGCGCAATTGAAAGAATTCGTGTTTCCCAATTAAATGACACAGTAACTCGAATTGTTTTGGATTTGACAGCCGGAAGTTTTGTAGATTCTAACCAAGTACAGCTGCAACTAGCTTCTCGACAAAACCCGACGCGCTGGGTGTTAAGTCCGATGATTACTAGTTATACTCCCTCTACACAACCGGGAAATTTTCAGTCTTTACCCAACCAAGCTCCTAGTAATTATCTTCAATTACCTAGCACCTTATCTCCCTTAACTCCTAACTCACAACAACCCTTCGTAACTGTACCTCCCCTGAATCTTAACAACTCTTCTCAATCGCCCGGTTCTATTCTTCCTCCACCTAGTTTTCCCCAACAACCTAGTAATTTTAATAACATTCCCGTTGGAACAAGCCCTGATTTCCCAGTTCCGACAATGCCCAACTATCAACCCGATATGTCAAATATAAAGGTGATTGAGTTTGGTCAACCTCTTCCCAAACCCAATTATTAAATTTACACTCAATCCGCAATTAAACTAAAATCTATCTGTTTCTTGAGGTTGTGTAACTGCTCCTGGTTGAGATGTAAAGAAGTTTTGAGCCGCCTGATTTTGGTAGATACATCTAATATCAGGGTTTTCGCTTTCCAAAGTACCTGTAAAGCCAAAGGTGTTTAGGCGATTCTTACATTCTCTAACTTGATTAGATGTCACAAGGTTACGCTGCTCTAAAATTGCCCAGTTATTTTGGCGCAGAACGCACCCAGGACGCATACTTGGTTGACTCACATAGACATTAAATGGGTTGAGCGTCACGAACAGTCTCGCGTCCATAACCATTGCACTAGCTCCATTCTGCACGCAAATCTCAGGGTTTGGCGCTCTATTGTCAATGAATTCACGAGAAGCCACATTTGATGGCGTTAAAGTGGTTGTGGAGCTAAAGGCAATCCCAATTCCAATACCCAACACCAGCACCCCTGCCAAAATGGCGATAGTAGAGATGTTGAACAAAGATGGTTGTGAAGCCGAAGATTTAGAAGTAGTAGCCGATCTACCAGTAGATTTACGTCTCATTTTGCTCTGTTCACCTTCACGCCTGAGAAAGTAGGGAGTGGTCTAAACTGTTCTCCCTTTTACAGTATGCCGATTCTTAATTGTAGTTGTCTGTAATTGAGGCGATCGCACCTCCCGGAAATTTGAGAAGTAGCGATCGCCCAGCTAAATCATTACACAGCTAGATAGCTGGCAGAATATGTATCTTTGAGAGATTTCCAACGGAAAGCGCGATCGCCTCCTCTCTCAACTACTACTTTGACTCGTGGTTCCAAACTAGGCAAAGTTGTTAGAAACTCAACCTCCTGATCCGCCAGAATCTGCCCTTCAATAATCCACAACACCAAACCCTTAGACTTTGGTGGTAGCTGTTCCAGATTATAAGTAACAATCGGTGGTATGTAATACACATAACCTACCGCCGCACCACTACCAGTGCTTTTTTTACCCAGGTGAGGTGGTCTTACACCATGAACTCCTGTGAGATAGGCGGCTACGTCGCCCAGTCCCCTAGCAGTAATATGAAGATTCCCATAGCCAGCAGCCCGCAGTCGGCGGCGATATCGACCTTCAAAACCTCCTTCGAGAGGTACATAAACACCAAGGGAACCAAATTTCTCCAAATCGCGGATGAAAGCGTTGCCAGTGGTAATCAGTGCCATAAATTTTCGTCCTATCCCACTTAGATATCTCTATTATTCACCCTCAACCAAGATTAGGTTAAAGTATTGAGGCTAGAAAGCCCAACTCATCATCTTTCATCAAAAACTATTTTAAAGATTTATAGACAAATTAGCATAGATGATTTATGATATTAGATTGTGACCTGTAAGAGTAAAAACTAAGTTATTATTGCTCTGTAAGTTTTCAGATGTGTAACATCCGCAGCCAATAATAAACTTGGCTCAAAGTTGTCAGAGACTGGTAAACTAGAAAAGCTCTCAGGTTCAATCAGAGTTAATGGCTGAATAAAACAAGCCAAAAAACAACTCTAAACTACATTCACTCCTTTAAGCTTGAGAAACCAGGCGAAATCTTAAACTATAGTTTAAGGTTAAAGTAATGTGTTGAGTGAAGCAAAAACTGAGCAGCAATGTTGGTTTAATAGCATTGCACTAGCCTTAGTTAAAGGATACTGAGTGGTAAAAAACCGCTTAAGTCCCACTACAGCACGGCAGAAGCAAGTTATGGCAGGAAAGCCACCAACAGCACTGCCTCCAGAAAGTGCCTAAGTAATTGCTTGGACGAAAGCATTACTGCACAAAGCGCAAAGCTAGAAAGCATTGCCCTAATTCCAAAAGTTATTTTTTCTGAATGGGAAAAAGCTTGTGGCTGTTCTGGTGACCAAGTGAGTGAAAGTAAACGGATTCACCAAACAGAAAAGACACAACTCGTTGTGTCATGAAATATATGGTGTAGTTTTATCTGCTGCAAATTTCCGTTCGAGCAGCATCCTCAAGAAAGGTTCGTCCAACCTCAATCGGCACTGATACCAAGTGTAAAAGTGTCCTCAAGAGTCCGATTCCAACACCAGCAAGTATATAAGGAGAACCAGTTACTGTGTCTGTAGGTATTCTCGGCACCAAACTGGGCATGACCCAAGTCTTTGACGAAGCAGGAATATCCATTCCTGTCACCGTAGTTCAAGCGGGACCATGCACTGTTACACAAGTTAAAACAAAACAGACCGACGGTTATAGCGCCATTCAACTCGGTTATGGTGAAGTAAAACCCAAGGCGCTGAATAGACCTCTGCTGGGTCACTTGGCAAAATCATCTGCACCAGCTTTGCGTCATTTAAACGAATATCACACAGATAGCCCTAGTGATTATGCTTTAGGTCAAGAACTGAAAGCAGACATTTTTAGCGAAGGTCAAATTGTCGATGTAGTCGGTACCAGTATTGGTCGTGGTTTTGCGGGCAACCAAAAGCGCAACAACTTCAGCCGTGGTCCCATGTCACATGGTTCAAAAAACCATAGAGCGCCGGGTTCCATCGGTGCAGGTACAACCCCCGGTCGTGTTTATCCCGGTAAACGGATGGCAGGACGTTTGGGTGGAACCCGCGTGACAATTCGCAAGTTGACAGTGGTACGAGTAGACCTCGAACGCAACTTATTGCTAATTAAAGGAGCCATTCCTGGTAAACCGGGGTCCTTAGTGAATATTCTGCCTGCAAAGAAAGTTGGTAAGTAGTCATTAAAAGGCAAAAGACACAAAAGGACAAAAAAATGGTTGAAAGCGTAGTAAAAAATTGGCAAGGAGAACAAGTCGGCGAGACGACCTTTGAATTAAGAGTTGCTAAAGAATCAACAGCATCTCATATTGTGCATAGAGCCTTGGTTAGACAAATGACCAACTCTCGCCAAGGAACCGCAAGTACAAAAACTCGTTCCGAAGTCAGAGGTGGTGGTCGTAAACCTTGGCGGCAAAAAGGTACCGGTCGCGCTCGTGCAGGGTCTATTCGTTCACCACTGTGGCGTGGTGGTGGTGTCATCTTTGGACCAAAACCCAGAGACTATAACCAAAAATTAAACCGCAAAGAACGACGTTTAGCACTGCGAACTGCACTAGTTAGTCGTGCCGACGATTTGATTGTGGTACAAGACTTTAGTAACGAGTTATCCCGCCCCAAAACCAAAGAATTAGTGGCAGCACTAGCTCGTTGGGGAGCAGCACCAGAAAACAAGGCATTGTTAATTATGCCGGCAATTTCATCTGAGGATAACGTTTATCTGTCAGCCCGCAATATCCAAAATTTAAAGTTAATTGCAGCCGACCAGCTAAATGTTTACGATTTGCTGCACGCTGACAAAATTGTGATCACAGCATCAGCTTTAGCTAAAATTCAGGAGGTCTATAGTGCCTAAGTTTGACCCCCGCAACCTTGCCGACTTAGTGCGTCGCCCCATAGTGACTGAAAAGGCGACCATCCTGATGGAGCAAAATAAATATACATTTGAAGTGGCTCCAAAAGCCACCAAGCCACAAATAAAAGCGGCAATTGAAGACCTATTCGCGGTCAAAATTGTCAAAATTAATACCATGATGCCACCACGCAAACAGCGTCGGGTTGGTAAATTCGTTGGTTACAAACCCCAATACAAGCGAGCTATCGTCACTGTAGCCCCTGGGGATGAAGAAAAAATTAGACAAGTTCTATTCCCAGAGGTATAAAGCAAAATGGGTACTCGTTCTTATCGTCCTTATACCCCTAGTACACGCCAAGTTACTGTTTCCGACTTTGCCGAAATTACCAAATCAAAGCCGGAAAAATCTTTAACAGAATACGTGCATCGCCCCAAAGGTCGTAACAACCAAGGGCGCATCACTAGCCGTCGTCGGGGTGGCGGACACAAACAAATGTACCGGATCATTGACTTTAAACGGGATAAACGTAATATTCCCGCCCAAGTCATAGCCATTGAATATGATCCCAACCGGAATGCGCGCATTGCCCTTGTGTTATATCAAGATGGCGAAAAGCGTTACATTCTTCACCCCAATAAGTTGCCAGTGGGTGCAACAATTATTGCTGGGCCTGATTCCCCCTTTGAAGATGGCAATGCTCTGCCACTTCTGAATATTCCCTTGGGTACAAGCGTACACAACGTAGAACTAACACCTGGTAAAGGCGGACAAATTGTCCGGGCTGCTGGTGCTAACGCTCAAGTGGTCGCCAAAGAAGGTCAGTATGTCACACTGAAATTACCTTCGGGAGAAGTGCGGATGATTCGGCGGGAATGCTACGCCACCATCGGACAAGTCGGTAACACCGACGCGAGAAACTTGAGTGCGGGTAAAGCCGGACGTAATCGTTGGAAGGGTCGCCGTCCGAAGGTGAGAGGTAGTGTCATGAACCCCGTGGATCACCCACATGGTGGTGGTGAGGGTAGAGCGCCTATTGGTAGACCAGGCCCTGTAACACCTTGGGGTAAACCTACTTTGGGTGCGAAGACACGCAAACCCAAGAAAGCCAGCAGTAAATTGATTGTACGTCGCCGCCGTAAATCTTCTAAACGTGGTCGTGGTGGTCGTCAATCATAGAATTTTAGATTTTAAATTTTGGATTTTATATGGGGTTGACTTGTGAGTATCCAGAATTTGCGAAACTTGACCAGAGACCTAATTCATTAAAATCCGAAATTCTCAAATTTTTAATTCAAAATCTCAAATCCAAAATCCAAAATCGAATTATGGGTCGTTCTTTAAAAAAAGGGCCTTTTGTGGCCGATCACTTGCTGACCAAGATTGAAAAGCTCAACGCTAAAAACGAAAAGCAAGTAATCAAAACTTGGTCTAGAGCTTCGACAATTTTGCCCTTAATGATAGGTCATACCATCGCTGTTCACAACGGTCGTCAACACGTTCCGGTTTTTGTGAACGAGCAAATGGTAGGACACAAGTTGGGAGAGTTCGCCCCCACACGTACCTATAGAGGTCATGGGAAGAGTGATAAAAAAGCAGGGAGATAGTTATTAGTCATTAGTCATCAGCTAAAGACTAATAATCAGTGACTAATGACTAAAGGAGAAAATTATGGCTATTGATACTACTGAAGTTAAGGCGATCGCTCGTTATATCCGCATCTCTCCCTACAAAGTGCGTCGTGTCCTCGACCAAATTAGAGGGCGTTCTTACCGGGAAGCACTAATTATATTGGAATTCATGCCCTATCGAGCCTGTGAACCAATATTGAAGCTTCTCAGAAGTGCCGCCGCTAATGCCGAGCATAATGCTGGTTTAGACCGGACAAATCTGGTAATTACTCAGGCTTATGCCAATCAAGGTCCAGTGCTAAAACGGTTTCAACCCAGAGCGCAAGGGCGAGCTTATCAAATTCGCAAGCCAACGTGTCATATCACTGTGGCTGTAGCTGATGCTACTGCTGAATAATTATCAAACCCGAAAAATTGCGTAAAGTCAGAAATTTTAGAGGAAGCATTTGTGGGACAGAAGATTCATCCAGTTGGTTTTCGCCTGGGTATTACAAGAGAGCATCAATCCCGTTGGTTTGCAGTTCCTGAACGCTATCCAGAACTTTTACAAGAAGACTACAAACTGCGTCAGTATATAGAACAAAAGCTGGGTAAACTGGCTCAAAACAACGCCGGGATTTCCGAAGTCAGAATTGAGCGCAAAGCCGACCAAATTGACTTAGAAGTACGCACAGCTAGACCTGGTGTAGTTGTCGGTCGTGGTGGACAAGGTATTGAATCACTACGGATTGGACTACAAGAAGTGCTGGGTGGTAATCGCCAAATTCGCATCAACGTAGTCGAAGTTCAAAAAGTTGATGCTGATGCTTCCCTGATTGGCGAATACATTGCTCAACAGTTGGAACGACGTGTTTCGTTTCGGCGGGTAGTACGGCAAGCCATTCAGCGCGCTCAACGTGCTGGTGTTCAAGGCATTAAAATTCAAGTCAGTGGTCGGCTCAACGGTGCAGAAATTGCCCGAACAGAGTGGACTCGTGAAGGTAGAGTACCTTTACATACCTTACGGGCTGACATTGACTACGCTTACTGCACAGCCAAAACAATCTACGGGATTCTGGGCATCAAAGTATGGGTGTTCAAGGGAGAAATTATCCCTGGACAGGAAGAAACTCCAGCCCCACCCAGTACACGCGATCGCGAACGTGAACCTCGTCGTCGTCAACAACAACGCCGTCGTCAGCAATTTGAAGACCGTTCTAATGAAGGATAGTCATTAGTCATTAGTCCTGAGTCCTAAGAAAGACAAATGACAAATGACCAATGACCAATTACCAATGACAAATGACGAACCATGTTAAGTCCTAGAAGAACTAAATTCCGCAAACAACAGCGCGGACGGATGCAAGGCCTAGCTACCCGTGGCTGCAACATTGATTTTGGTGATTTTGCCCTCCAAGCTCAAGAACCATCTTGGATTACTGCCCGGCAAATAGAGGCCTCCCGTCGGGCAATGACCCGTTATATTCGCCGGGGTGGACAAATTTGGATTCGGATTTTCCCAGATAAACCGATCACCATGCGCCCAGCTGAAACCCGGATGGGTTCTGGTAAAGGTTCCCCTGAATATTGGGTAGCCGTAGTCAAGCCAGGACGCATTATGTTTGAAATCGCTGGTGTTACCGAAGAAATCGCTCGTGAAGCGATGCGTTTGGCAGCAAATAAGCTCCCGATTAAAACTAAGTTTATTGTGCGTTCTCAACCAAAGGAGCAGGAGTAGGTTATGCCTCTTCCCAAAATTTCAGAAGCTAGAGAATTCAGCGACGAGCAGCTGGTTGAGGAAATTCTCGCTGTTAAAAAACAACTGTTTCAGTTGCGCTTGCAAAAAGCGACAAGACAACTAGAAAAGCCTCACCAGTTCCGACACGCCCGACATCGCCTATCCCAATTGCTGACTGTCGAGACTGAACGTAAGCACAGCAGCAAGTCAACCGACTAAAGAAGAACAATAGGAGATTATGGCAATCAAAGAACGAGTCGGCTTGGTAGTGAGCGACAAAATGCAAAAAACTGTAGTAGTTGCTATAGAGAATCGCTCTCCCCATCCCAAGTACGGCAAAATCATGGTTAAAACTCGTCGTTATAAAGTCCACGACGAAGAGAATCAATGCAAAGTAGGCGATCGCGTGCGGATTCAAGAAACTAGACCTTTGAGTAAAACCAAACGCTGGCAAGTCAAAGACATCTTGAATACTAAAGCCACAATGTAACCCTGGTTACACGAATAAATCAGGATAAAAGGGAGACTAATTGTGATTCAAACCCAGACTTACCTGAATGTCGCAGATAATAGCGGTGCCAAAAAAATTATGTGCATCCGTGTATTAGGTGGTGGCAACAGACGTTATGGTTTCATCGGCGATAGAATTATCGCCGTTGTTAAAGATGCCATTCCTAACATGGCTGTGAAAAAGTCAGATGTAATCGAAGCAGTGATTGTCCGCACCCGTCATAGCATCCGCCGTGATAGTGGTATGACCATTCGCTTTGACGATAACGCTGCCGTGATCATCAATAAAGATGGTAATCCCAGAGGTACACGGGTTTTTGGCCCAGTTGCCCGCGAATTACGTGAAAAGAGCTTCACCAAAATTGTTTCTCTGGCTCCGGAGGTACTCTAATGGCAAACCGCAAGGAAAAGCCGAAAGTATTCTATAAAATGCACGTCAAAACTGGTGATACCGTGCAAGTAATTGCAGGTAAAGACAAAGGCAAAGTGGGGGAAATAGTCCAAGCACTACCCCAACTGAGCAAAGTCATTATCAAAGGTGTCAACATGAAGACGAAGCACATGAAACCCCAGCAAGAAGGGGAATCAGGTAAAATCGTCACTCAGGAATTTCCCATCCATAGTTCCAACGTGATGCTCTACTCCAGCAAGCAAAACGTTACCAGTCGTGTTTGCTACTCCTTCACCGCAGAGGGTAAAAAGGTGAGAATGCTGAAAAAAACAGGCGAAATTCTCAATAACTAAAGAACTAGCCAATGTGTGCCACTGTAAATTCTTTACTCAGCACGGGCTAAACGCCCCGCTACCGCTCTAAGCGCAGCCATGCCCGCAAGGGCCTTTACAGCACCCAGCACTTAAAAACGCTTCCCTGACCAAGCCCAGGGATAAGGACAAGAAAGTATGCCAACAACAAGACTCAAAAACTTATACCAAGAGACAATCGTCCCTAAACTGATTAATCAGTTTCAATACACCAATGTACATCAAGTACCAAAGGTGATTAAGATTACGATTAACCGAGGTTTAGGCGAAGCAGCTCAAAATGCTAAGTCGCTAGAAGCGTCTTTAAATGAAATTGCGGTAATCACTGGTCAAAAACCAGTAGTGACGCGGGCGAAAAAGGCGATCGCTGGCTTTAAAATTCGTGAGGGGATGCCCGTGGGCATTATGGTAACTCTCCGAAGCGAACGAATGTATGCTTTTCTTGACAGA
Source organism: Anabaena sp. CCY 0017 (assembly GCF_963920885.1). Classification (NCBI taxonomy): domain Bacteria; kingdom Bacillati; phylum Cyanobacteriota; class Cyanophyceae; order Nostocales; family Nostocaceae; genus Anabaena; species Anabaena sp. CCY 0017. The sequence continues at coordinate 237,831 of NZ_CAWUDG010000007.1, forward strand.
TTAATTAGCTTGTCATTACCCAGAATTAGAGACTTTCGGGGCATTAGTCCTAAGAGTTTTGACGGTCGAGGTAACTACACTCTGGGTGTGAGAGAACAGCTAATTTTTCCAGAAGTCGAGTACGACAGTATCGATCAAATCCGTGGTATGGATATTTCCATCATCACAACAGCGAAAAACGACGAAGAGGGTCGCGCCTTACTTAAAGAAATGGGAATGCCCTTTCGCGATCAATAAGTTCATCTAAAGAGGGAACGATGGCGGCTAACGATACAGTTGCAGATATGCTGACGCGCATCCGCAATGCCAACCTGGCAAGACATCAAACAACACAAGTGCCAGCCACAAAAATGACTCGTAGTATTGCTAAAGTACTACAAGAGGAAGGTTTTGTTGCTGAAATTGCGGAAGCAGGAGAAGGAATTCAGCGAAATCTCGTGATTTCCTTGAAGTATAAGGGTAAAAATCGTCAACCTTTAATCACTGCCTTAAAGCGAGTGAGTAAACCAGGTTTGCGCGTTTACTCCACTAGAAAAGAATTACCAAGGGTACTAGGTGGCATCGGCATTGCCATTATTTCTACATCCAGTGGCATCATGACTGACCGGGAAGCCCGTCGTCAGAGCTTGGGTGGTGAAGTACTTTGCTATGTTTGGTAGTCATTAGTTAGTCCTTAGCGCTCAGGACTCAAGATAAAGGACAAAAAATCATGTCTCGTATTGGTAAACAACCAATTACTATTCCCGCCAAAGTGGAAGTGACAATTGATGGCCCCAAAGTTTTGGTGAAAGGCCCCAAAGGGCAACTTTCTCGCACTTTGTCATCCAATGTCATTGTCTCCCAAGAAGGGGAAATATTAAATGTCACCCGTCGTGATGAGACCCGTGTCTCTCGGCAAATGCACGGTTTAAGCCGTACCTTGGTCGCTAACATGGTCGAGGGAGTTTCCCAAGGCTTTAAGCGTCGCTTGGAAATTCAAGGTGTAGGTTATCGCGCCCAACTTCAAGGACGTAACCTAGTTTTGAATATTGGTTATAGCCATCAAGTGCATATTGTGCCACCAGACGGAGTTGAGTTTGTTGTAGAAACTAACACAAACATCGTCGTCAGTGGTTACGACAAAGAAATAGTAGGTAACACAGCAGCGAAGATCCGCGCCGTTCGTCCCCCAGAACCATACAAAGGTAAAGGGATTCGTTATGCCGGTGAAGTGGTCAGACGCAAGGCTGGTAAGACTGGTAAGAGTGGTAAGAAGTAAAAATGAAACTTACTCGTAGAGAATCAAAACAGCGTCGCCATCGGCGCGTTCGTAATAAAGTTCAAGGAACCCTAGCACGTCCACGTTTAGCCGTGTTTCGTTCCAACGAACATATTTACGCTCAAGTAATTGACGATACTCAGCATCACACATTAGTAGCAGCCTCGACGCTGGAAGCAGATTTGAAATCTAATTCAGCTACAGGTGCTACTCGTGACGCATCAGCGCAAGTCGGCAAGTTGATAGCAGTGCGATTGTTAGAAAAAGGCATTACCCAAGTAGTCTTTGATCGCGGTGGCAACTTATATCATGGTCGTGTCAAAGCCCTCGCTGATGCAGCCCGCGAAGCTGGTTTAGATTTCTAAAGTCATTAGTCATTAGTCATTAGTCATTGGCTAAGGATAAATGACAAAAGACAAAAGACAACTGACTAATAGAGAGCATTTGATTATGGCAACTGGTCGTCGTAAAGCGAACCGCACAAAAAAAGAAGAAACTACTTGGCAAGAGCGAGTCATCCAAATCCGCCGGGTGAGCAAGGTCGTCAAGGGAGGTAAAAAACTTAGCTTCCGGGCTATTGTGGTCGTCGGTAATGAACGTGGTCAAGTTGGTGTCGGAGTAGGCAAAGCCTCAGATGTCATCGGTGCTGTTAAAAAAGGTGTAGCCGATGGCAAAAAACATCTGATTGATATCCCTATGACCAAATCTAACTCCATTCCTCATCCTATTGATGGTGTGGGTGGCGGTGCTAAGGTGATGATGCGTCCTGCTGCCCCTGGTACTGGGGTAATTGCTGGTGGTGCGGTTCGGACTGTCCTGGAATTGGCAGGAGTTCGTAACATCTTGGCCAAGCAACTTGGTTCCAACAATCCACTCAACAATGCTAGAGCCGCAGTGAATGCCTTATCTACACTACGTACTCTTTCGGAAGTGGCTGAAGACCGGGGTATTCCTATTGAAAAACTCTACATTTAGAATGGTTGACGGTTGTCACTCAACAGTCATCACTCAACAGTGAACAGTCAGTCAATAGTGAACGTGTAAACAATTACTAATTACATCATGAGACTCAACGATGTTAAGCCCCAAAAAGGTTCAAAGAAACGCCGTCGCCGCGTAGCTAGGGGTATTTCCGCAGGTCAAGGCGCTAGCGCTGGTTTAGGGATGAGAGGTCAAAAATCTCGGTCTGGTAGCGGTACCAGACCTGGTTTTGAAGGTGGTCAACAACCATTGTACCGCCGAGTACCTAAGCTCAAGGGCTTTCCAGTGGTGAATCGGAAAGTTTACACTACGATTAATGTAGAGAAACTAGCTTCCCTTCCTGCTGATACAGAAGTAACTTTGGCTTCCCTCAGAGAGGCAGGAATCTTAACTGCTGCTAAGGGTCCATTGAAAGTTTTGGGCAACGGCGAATTGAATGTATCTCTAAAGGTACAAGCAGCAGCTTTTACAGGACAAGCTCGGAGCAAAATTGAAGCAGCTGGTGGTAGTTGCGAAGTTTTATAAGTGAGCCGGAAAAGCGCACTTTGCAAGCTAACTCGCTGCCAGCGCCTGGTTCACTATAGAGGTAGCATTCTATGATCAGTCGAGAAAAAGCCCCAACGGCTCAAGAAACTTTTATGCAGATGGCGCAAGCAGCTGGCCTCAGAGGTAGGCTGCTTGTCACCGTCGGTATTTTAATTTTGGTTCGCCTCGGTATATTTTTGCCAGTGCCTGGCCTTGATAGAGCTAGGTTTGCTGAAGCAATAGCTGGTAATAATGCCGTCTTCGGTTTATTGGATATATTTTCTGGACGAGGACTTTCCACTTTGGGAATCTTCGCTTTGGGGATTTTACCCTTTATTAATGCGTCCATTATTATCCAATTACTCACGGCGGCCATTCCATCTTTAGAAAATTTACAGAAAAATGAAGGGGAGCAAGGTCGGCGAAAAATTTCGCAGATCACACGCTATGTAACTGTAGTGTGGGCAACTATTCAAAGTGTGGCTTTTTCGGCGATTTTCCTGAATCAATTTGCTTTGAATCCAGGTACAGCATTTGTCCTGGAGACAGCGATCGCTCTAACAGCTGGTTCCATGTTTGTCATGTGGGCATCAGAATTGATTACAGAACGAGGACTTGGTAATGGAGCATCATTGTTAATTTTTGTCAACATTGTGGCTTCGTTACCTAAAGCTTTAGGCGATACCATTGACTTGGTGCAAGTCGGTGGTAGAGAAACCATTGGTCGCGTCATCGTTCTGATCTTGGTGTTCCTCGTGACAATTGTGGGGATTGTTTTCGTTCAAGAAGGCATCCGTCGCATCCCGATTATCTCGGCTCGTCGCCAAGTAGGTCGGAGAGTACTGGCAGAACAACGGAGTTATTTACCCTTGCGGCTCAATTCGGGGGGTGTAATGCCGATTATTTTTGCGGCGGCAATTTTAAGTTTGCCACTTTTAATCGCTAATTTTACCAGAAATCCGGAAATAGCCAACATTGTCAATACTTATCTCAGTCCTGGGGGTTCTGGGGCTTGGGTTTACGCTCTGGTCTATTTAGTCTCAATTATTTTCTTCAGTTACTTCTATTCTTCGTTGATTGTTAACCCAGTTGATGTAGCGCAGAACTTGAAGAAAATGGGGTCTAGCATTCCCGGTATTCGTCCCGGAAAAGCTACCAGTGAGTATCTGGAGCGTGTGATCAATCGACTAACTTTTTTAGGTGCGATATTTTTGGGCTTTGTGGCTATTATTCCCACGGCTGTGGAAAGTGCTTTAGGAGTACCAACCTTTAGAGGATTGGGTGCTACTTCTTTGCTAATTCTAGTAGGTGTGGCAATTGATACAGCAAAACAAGTTCAAACTTACGTTATTTCTCAGCGTTATGAAGGAATGGTGAAACAATAGTGACAGTGACTCGATTAATTTTCTTGGGACCACCTGGATCTGGTAAAGGAACTCAAGCTCAAATTTTAGCTGAAGATTTGAATATTCCCCATATTTCTACCGGGGAAATATTAAGGCAAGCTATGCAAGAGCAAACTTCTTTGGGAATTAAGGCTCAAAGTTATGTAAATAGCGGCGATTTAGTCCCCGACCAGTTAGTTCAGGACTTAGTAAAGGAACGTCTTAGTCAACCTGATGTGCAATCTGGTTGGATTCTTGATGGTTTTCCTCGCAAAGTCACACAAGCAGTTTTTCTGGAAAAATTGCTAGCAGAAATGAACCAGGGTGGCGAAAGGGTAATTAATCTGGATGCACCAGATGATGTTGTGGTAGCACGTTTACTCGAAAGAGGACGAAAAGATGATACCGAAGCGGTAATCCGTCATCGTCTAGACGTTTATCGTTCTGAAACTGCGCCATTGATTGATTATTATGGCGAACGTCAGAAATTGATCACAGTCAATGGCGATCAGTCCCAAGAAGAAGTCACTCACGAGTTGAAAAAAATCGTCACTTCATAGACTGAGTATGGTTTGTCAAAATCACCATTCACTCCCTAGTACAGACGCGATCAATCGCGTCTCTCCCCCACAAGGGCAAGATGCAGGCCAATTTTAGCTAAGATATATTAAGAAACTGTTGATATATTTCTCAAAATATGTTCTTTTGCAGATGAAGTGCTGTAACTGAATAAAAAGGAGATTGTTGCATTGAGGAAAAAACAAATTGTCTAAGCAAGATTTGATCGAAATGGAAGGCACTGTCACTGAATCCTTGCCCAATGCGATGTTTCGCGTTGATTTGGACAATGGATTTAATGTCTTGGCACACATTTCCGGTAAGATTCGCCGTAATTACATCAAGATTTTACCTGGCGATCGCGTCAAAGTGGAGTTGACCCCCTACGACCTCTCAAAAGGTAGAATCACCTATAGACTGCGGAAAAAATAGTTATATGTCGAAAATCTTACCATAAAACCATCTTTTTGGGTTCTACCCAGTTACTTAAGTGAATTAATTTCCCTAAAAATGCTATAATTTACTATTTGGAGTCAATTAAAAAAGGCATGAAAGTTCGAGCCTCAGTCAAGAAAATGTGTGAAAAATGTAACGTGATCCGCCGTCGCGGTCGCGTTATGGTGATTTGCGTGAACCCCAAACACAAACAACGCCAAGGCTAACACTCTGACAGATCAAAGAGTGATCACACAGATTAATCACCATTAAAAGCTACAAAGGCGATTATCACGCCTTTGTCATAGTAACTGCGATAACAATAGGGAGAAATTAATTGTGGCACGTATTTCCGGAGTAGACCTTCCACGCGATAAGCGCGTTGAAATTGGTCTGACTTATATCTACGGAATTGGGTTAACAAGGTCTCTGGAAATTTTAGCCGCTACAGGTGTAAACCCAGATACCCGTGTTAAAGACCTAAGTGATGCTGACGTAGCAGCCCTGCGTGGCGAAATCGAAAGCAACTATCAAGTTGAAGGTGACTTACGGCGTTTAGAAGCCATGAGCATTAAACGCTTGGTTGATATTGGTTGCTACCGTGGTCGTCGTCACCGCATGGGCTTACCAGTTAGAGGTCAAAGAACTCGGACTAATGCTAGAACCCGTCGTGGGAGAAGGCAGACAGTGGCTGGTAAGAAGAAGGCTCCAGGCAAATAAACTTTCAACACTTGCTCGTCCAGGCAAGTTTTACCTTAGATTAACTAAACAAATATGGCAAGACAACCAACTAAAAAAGGCGGGAGCAAAAAGCAGAAGCGCAACGTACCCAACGGGATGGCCTACATCCAGTCTACTTTCAACAATAGCATTGTCACCATTACCGATCAAAATGGCGACGTTATTTCCTGGGCCAGTGCTGGTTCAAGCGGTTTTAAGGGAGCCAAAAAAGGAACTCCCTTTGCAGCACAAACCGCAGCTGAAAGTGCAGCCCGTCGGGCTATGGATCAAGGGATGCGCCAAATTGAAGTCATGGTAAGTGGCCCCGGAGCAGGTAGAGAAACCGCGATTCGGGCTATCCAAGGTGCAGGACTGGAAATTACATTGATTCGGGATATTACCCCGATTCCTCACAATGGTTGCCGTCCACCCAAGCGCCGCCGAGTTTAAATGCAACCTGTTTGTTAGGCATTGGCTCTACAAATTGTTTCAAATGGCTTGAGCACCGAGAAGCAAGTCAGCTCTTCCTGTCGGGAGGGCTGCTAAACTTCAGAACAACCAAAATACAGCAAAGAAAGTGCTGTTAGCGGTAGCGGGGCGTTTAGCCCGTGTTGAGTGCTGAGTATAAACCCAGTTTATTGATAGCTCTAAGCAATCAACACTGTACTTAACATCGCTGACTACAACTAAAAATAATGATTTTCCCTGAAGAGGGTAATCAAATTAGACTGCCATTAAAAGCAGTTGAATCTACCCAGCGAAAGCTGGGGAAAAAAAGTAAATTGGGGAGGCAATTGATTTGCCTGCTAGCAGCACCTTAAAGAAGGGAGGCTAATCCGTGGCGCAGTTTCAAATTGAATGTGTAGAATCTAATACTGAGGAAAGTCGGAGCCATTACAGTAAATTTGTGCTGGAGCCTCTAGAGCGTGGTCAAGGAACAACAGTTGGCAACGCGCTGCGGCGGGTTTTACTGTCGAATCTAGAGGGGACAGCAGTTACAGCAGTGAGAATTGCCGGTGTAACCCACGAGTTTGCTACAGTTCCGGGTGTGCGGGAAGACGTTTTGGAAATCCTCATGAAAATGAAGGAAGTTATCCTCAGAAGCTATTCTTCTCAACCCCAGATTGGCAGATTACTCGTTAACGGGCCAGCAACAGTTACTGTGGCTCATTTTGATTTGCCCAGTGAAGTAGAAGTCATAGACCAAACCCAGTATGTCGCTACCCTTGCTGAGGGTGGCAAACTGGAAATGGAATTTCGGATTGAGAAAGGCAAAGGGTATCGCACAGTAGAGCGAGGACGTGAAGAAGCTACTTCCTTGGACTTTCTGCAAATTGACTCGGTATTTATGCCAGTCCGGAAAGTTAACTACAGTGTCGAAGAAGCCCGTGGTGAAAGCTCAATTACCAAAGACAGACTGCTGTTAGAAGTTTGGACAAATGGCAGTATTTCGCCCCAAGAAGCACTATCATCAGCAGCTGGTATTCTGGTAGAGCTATTCAATCCATTGAAAGATATTTCACTGGAACCAACAGAAACAGGCGCTGAAGTCCCAGACGACCCCACCGCCCAAATTCCCATTGAAGAGTTACAACTTTCTGTGCGGGCTTATAACTGTCTCAAACGCGCACAAGTTAACTCTGTGGCCGATTTATTAGATTTCACTCAAGAAGACTTGTTAGAAATTAAAAACTTTGGTCAGAAGTCAGCAGAAGAGGTAGTTGAAGCCTTACAGCGCCGTTTAGGTATTACCCTGCCCCAAGAAAGAGGCACTAAACACACATAAGTCCAAACTTTTACTCATTGATAGTCCCTTATTATGCGTCACCGTTGTCGAGTTAAAAAACTCAGTAAACCAGCTGACCAACGTCGCGCCCTCTTGCGAGCGTTGACCACAGAGATCATCCGTCATGGTCGAATCACCACAACTTTAATTCGAGCTAAAGTTGTGCGTAGTGAAGTAGAAAAAATGATTACCCTAGCTAAAAACGGCTCTTTGTCAGCACGTCGGGAAGCTCTGGGTTATATCTACGACAAGCAGCTAGTTCATGCTTTATTTGAACAAGCTCCGACTCGTTACGGCGAACGCCAAGGCGGTTATACCCGCATCATGCGTACCGTTCCTCGCCGGGGAGATCAGGCGAAAATGGCAATCATCGAGCTAGTTTAGTTGATTGGTGATCGGTCATGAGTCATGAGTGAATGGCAAAGACAGATCCCAACAGACAAAATCAGTATGTTAGAAAGCCAACCGGTTCCTACCCAAACCCATAGAGTCGCCCTCGTAATTCAATACGTCGGCACTCATTTTCACGGCTGGCAAAGACAAAAGCAGCATCGTTCAGTTCAAGAAGAAATTGAAACAGCGATCGCTACGGTTCTTGGTGATCATGTGACTCTACATGGTGCTGGGCGAACCGATTCTGGAGTTCATGCAGCTGCTCAAGTCGCCCATTTTGAAGCCACAGGATTAATCCCACCTCACAGGTGGGCATCAATTCTGAATAGCTATCTGCCTCAAGATATACTGATAAAGGCTTCAGCTGCTGTAGATAATCGTTGGCACGCACGCTTTAGTGCTGCCTATCGCCGATATCGCTACACGATATACACTGAAGATCGGCCGAACTTGTTCGTCAGACCCTTCAGTTGGCATTATTATTATGCACCCCTGGATGAATGCTTAATCCAAGCTGCCCTCCAACCCTTGATGGGGAAGCATCATTTGGCCGCATTTCACCGTGCAGGTTCCAAGCGATCGCATTCTTGGGTAGAGGTGCAAGCAGCAGAATGTCATCGTAGTGGGCCATTTCTTCATATTGAAATTCAGGCAAATGGATTTTTGTATGGCATGGTACGGCTGTTAGTAGGGATGCTGGCACAGGTAGGCACAGGTAAGCTGACACTTGCTGGCTTTACCGAACTCTGGCAAGAAGAACGCCGCGAAGAAGTCAAATACGCTGCCCCTCCCCAGGGTTTGTGTTTGTTACGAGTAGGCTATCCAGATTTTCCTTTTTCCCCAGAGATTTGGTACGAAACCCTGCCTAAATTGGTCTTTCCTACAGATATTCCTTTGGAATATTCCCAAACAGAAACCGTTTCCCTCAATTCCACACCACTTTTGTAAACCGAAACTCTAATGACAACAAAAACATACCTTCCTCCTCAAGCAACCCTTGAGCGTGAGTGGTACGTAGTAGATGCCACTGATAAACGCCTCGGCCGCCTCGCCACCGAAATCGCCATGATTTTGAGAGGCAAAAAGAAAGCCGAATTTACTCCCCACATGGACACCGGTGACTTTGTAATTGTGATCAATGTCGAAAAAATCGCAGTTACAGGCAAAAAGCGCAGCCAAAAACTTTACCGTCGCCATTCAGGCCGTCCCGGCGGAATGAAAACAGAAACCTTCGCTAAATTGCAACAGCGCCTACCAGAACGGATATTAGAACACGCCGTCAAAGGTATGCTCCCTAAAAATAGTTTGGGTAAGCAGTTATTTACCAAACTCAAAGTCTACGCTGGGCCAACTCATCCCCACGAAGCGCAAAAACCCAAAGAACTAAAAATTAATACAATTCCTGGAGAAGAAAATTAATGGTAGTAGCAGATAGCAATAGCGGTCGCGCCGTGTACTGGGGTACTGGTCGTCGCAAGTCCGCAGTCGCACGGGTCAGATTGGTTCCAGGTGAAGGTAAATTGACTGTCAATGGTAAGGATGGAGAATTGTATTTTCAATTCAACGCCAACTACCTGGGAGTGATTAAAAACCCTCTAGAAACTTTGGGACTAGAAAACGAATACGACATTTTGGTGAAAGCTGAAGGCGGCGGATTGACAGGACAAGCTGATTCTATTCGTTTAGGTGTCGCTCGCGCTCTTTGTCAACTAGACCCAGATAACCGTCCACCTTTGAAAACTGAGGGCTACCTAACTCGTGACCCCCGTGCCAAAGAACGGAAAAAATATGGTTTGCACAAAGCCCGGAAAGCTCCTCAGTACTCCAAACGTTAAGCAAATTGGGTATTGGGTATTGGGCATAGAGAAATTTCTTCCCCAGTTCCCATTAGGGGCGGGTTCATAGCTATCGTTCCACATAAACGAGGATATGACTAAACCCGCCCCTACGACCCAATCCCTTTTTTCATCTAAAAGTTATAATTGATATAGGTTCAAGACAAAAAACATGGCTAAATCTGATATTCATCCCCAATGGTATCCAGAAGCTAAAGTTTACTGTAACGGTCAAGTTGTCATGACCATTGGCTCAACCAAGCCAGAATTACACGTAGACGTTTGGTCTGGAAATCACCCTTTCTATACTGGTACTCAGAAGCTGATCGACACTGAAGGTCGAGTTGAACGCTTCTTGCGTAAGTACGGTATGAGCAGCACTCAAGCCGCAGAAGAAACTCAAGAAAAGTAGCGGTTTGGCTCTGCTGTTAACGACGACCCTGCAACTGCTGGGTCGATTGTCATTTTTGGGCGAGCCAAGTTGTTATTTTTAAGGAGCGCATTGGTCATGGCTGAATCATACTTACTAGATAAACTTAAATCTGTTGAACAAACCTTTCATGAATTAACCCGTCGTCTGGCTGATCCTGATACTGCTAGCAATCCTGATGAGTATCAAAAAATCGCCAAGTCTCGGTCATCTTTGGAAGAGGTAGTAAATACCTACGAAACCTGGAAGATTGCGACTGAAGAATTAGCAGGGGCGCGTCAGATATACAAAGAGGCCAACAGTGATCCAGATCTGCACGAAATGGCAGCTTTGGAAGTTAATGAGTTAGAAGAAAAACTAGAACATTTAGAAGCTCGCTTGAAGGTGTTGCTGTTACCCCGCGACCCCAATGATGATAAAAACATCATGTTGGAAATTCGCGCTGGTACTGGTGGCGATGAAGCGAGTATTTGGGCTGGAGATTTACTGCGGATGTACTCCCGCTATGCTGAACTCCAGCATTGGAAAGTCAAACTGGTGAGCGAGTCACTGGGAGAAATGGGTGGCTTTAAAGAAGTAATCCTAGAAATTCAAGGTGATAGCGTTTACAGTCAGCTGAAGTTTGAAGCGGGAGTACATCGTGTACAGCGTGTACCAGCAACTGAAGCTGGGGGACGAGTTCACACCTCTACCGCCACAGTAGCAATTATGCCAGAAGTGGATGATGTGGAAATTCACATTGATCCCAAGGATATTGAAATGAGTACAGCTCGTTCTGGTGGCGCTGGTGGACAAAACGTCAACAAAGTGGAAACGGCTGCTGACTTGTTCCACAAACCCACAGGTATCCGCATTTTCTGTACAGAAGAACGTAGCCAGTTGCAAAACAAAGAACGGGCGATGCAAATCCTGCGGGCAAAACTGTACGAAATGAAGTTAGCCGAACAACAAGATGCGGTAACTTCCATGAGGCGATCGCAAGTTGGGACAGGATCACGATCAGAAAAAATCCGTACCTACAATTATAAAGATAACCGCGTTACCGACCACCGTCTAGGACAGAATTATTCTCTGAATCCTGTCTTAGAAGGTGAGTTAGAAACGGTGATTCAATCTTGTATCTCTCAAGACCAGCAAGAACGCCTAGCAGAGTTAGCAACTTCTAGTTCTAACTAATTTGTGCCTGTTAAACTTCCTAGAAAACCGCTAGTTGTTCTGTAGCTTGCAATACATACAGGCGGTTTTCTAATGCGTTGCTGAGTGCTTCTGAGATTTCACTGAGATAATGGTAATATGCAAACTCGTACTGGATGATGTGATTTAACTTCTTCCATTCTGCCAGGGTTGGGCAGTAGTCAATTAATTTTTCCACGTCTGTTTGCCAACGGGCAAAAATCCGATAACTGAAAAAGCTACAGCAGACGTTATTATTTGCATCCCAGTAGGAAATACACACCTGATGCTTGAGACAACGGATTTTTTTGACTTGCTTAACGTCGTAGCCTTTAACTTTCAGAGCTTCTTTCACTTCTGCATCTGAAATGTTCCATTGATCTGGTTTAATCTTATTAGAGGCGATGAGGTTTCGACCTGAACGGCGATATTTTTTAACCTTGCGTGGACTGCGGAACATGATGCACCCTTGATTTGATTGGCAGCAAAGCCGAAAAGTCTAGTTGTGTATTTATTTCTAGGTTAAAATTAGAATTGCTACCTGGTAATTATTTTAAGATACCAGCAACAATAAACCTTGTCAAGATAAAAGTATAATTTTAATAATTGCTTACTAAACTTGTAAACACAGTTGGCTAGCTATATAAGCAGTGAAGATTGAAAGCAAAGAAAAACTGGTAGAAATCATCAAATTAGCTCGTGGTTCCATGAGTCAACGAGCCTTTGGCAAACTGTTAGGAGTTTCTGCTACTGCTGTTCAGTTGTGGGAAAAAGGTGTGAATGTGCCAGATACCGACTATTTGGTGAAGATAGCAGCCAGAGCAGGCTATACGCTACAAGAGTTAATCACCTGCTTAAATGGCGAGCCAATCCAAGAAATTTCCGATATAAATTTGATTTTGAGACAAATCAAGTATATGCCTTTGAGTCAAGTGGCTGAGATTGTGCGCGCTGCGGCGGATAGATTAGCAACTGTGGCTGAAACATCTGAGGATGAGGCGAAAGCTAGTTAGGTAGAAGAAAATATAAGCAATTGTTATGGCGGTTATCAGTTAAGTGAGATACAAGAACCCCACCCCCAACCCCCTCCCCGCAAGCCTACCGTGTACACACAAGTAGTTTCTGCAAGGGTTTCAAGGTTTATAGACCCTTTAAATTGTCATTACGAGTGGAGCGATAGCGGAGCGAAGTAATCGCATAATCCCGTAGTTTTTGCGATTGCTTCGTCGTTCCTCCTCGCAATGACGGAGTTCCCACAACGAGCCAACAACCCAGATCCAGACGACGAAACCCAACATTAGGTGGAATTTTAAGACTTGTGTGTACACCGTAGCCCCGCAAGCGAGGAGGGGGCTATTATGTACTTTATTCAAGTGCATACTGCTATAGTATTTTTGAATTGGTAAGATTCAACTGATGAAATATGGACGAACCTTGTTTGTATGACCAAGACTTCTATGGATGGACACAGCAACAGGCTAAAGCTTTGGAGCAGAGGCTAGTTCCAGAACTAGATTGGCAACATCTGCAAGAGGAAATCCAAGCTTTGGGACGACAAGAGTATCGGGAATTAGTCAGTCGTCTGAGTGTATTAATCGGTCATCTGTTGAAGTGGGAATATCAACTAGAAGAACGCTCTCGGAGTTGGTTTTTAACAATTCGAGAACAGCGTCGTGCTATCCATAGGCATTTGCGACAGAACCCCAGCTTAAAGTCTCGCATAGAAGCAGCCTTGTTAGATGGTTTTGAAGCGGGAGTTGATTTAGCACTCAGAGAAACTAACTTACCGTTACGCACTTTTCCAGAGCTTTGTCCCTATTTATTTGATGATGTTATGGCAGAGAATTTTCTTTGTGATACTCGTCAGGACTGGGAAGCATAGGGAGCTATATGGTTCAGTTAAGGAACCAAATTTTTTGTCAGAGTAAATTTTTTTACGAACCCCAGAGGCGCAGAGGACACAGAGAGAAGGAAGAAATGCTTAAGTGAATTGTATTAGACATCTAATATAATTTTCCCATTTGTGTTGATTAATACATAACATGGGAATTATTAAAACTACTTAGGGCAATTCCCAATTCAACATGGCAGCAGCGACACCGGAAAGTCTGAATAAGTTTGTTAGTTTTTGTCAGCAGCACATCACAGGACAGGAAAGGAAGGAAGCGCAAACGTTTTTAGACCGCTTTTTTCGGGCTTTTGGGCATGAAGGGGCGCTGGAAGCTGGGGCGAGTTATGAGGAAGCAATAAAAAAGGGCAGTAAGACGGGTAAAACGGGTTTTGCTGATTTGGTCTGGAAACCCCGTGTGTTGATTGAGATGAAGAAGCGGGGGGAGGATTTAAGTAAGCATTATTCCCAGGCTTTTGATTATTGGACACGGTTAGTACCAGACCGTCCACGTTATGTTTTGCTGTGCAATTTTGATGAGTTTTGGATCTTTGACTTTGATATTCAGCTAGATACACCTGTAGATAAAATTTCCCTGGAGCAACTGCCAGAAAGGGCGGGAGCTTTTGCGTTTATGGAGTTTGGGAATAAAACTCCTGTTTTCAATAATAACCAGGTGGAGGTGACAGAACGGGCGGCACGTCGCATGGGTGAGTTGCTGTTGGAACTGGAAAAGCGGGGAATTGAGAAGTTGACAGCGCAGCGCTTTATTTTGCAATGCGTGCTGGCGATGTTTGCTGAAGATAGGCAACTTTTACCCCGTGATATGTTTATTTCCTGTGTTCAAGAGTGTATGGCTGGGGCGAGTTCTTATGATGTTTTGGGTGGTTTATTTCGGGAAATGAATCTGCAAGGAAAAACGCCAGCAGGACGTTATAAAGGTGTAGATTATTTCAATGGTGGGTTATTTTCTCAGATTCAAGCGATTGAGTTGACAAGGGAAGAATTGAATTTTTTGGATGTCTCAGCTAAGGAGAATTGGAGTAAGGTACGTCCGGCTATTTTTGGGAATTTATTTGAAGGGACTGTAGATAAAAAAGAGCGTCACGCCAAGGGTATTCATTACACTTCGGAAGCGGACATTATGAAAATTGTTCGTCCGACTATTAGCCGTTATTGGGAAGATAGAATTGATGCGGCTGGCTCAATTAAGGAACTTTCTCAACTACAATTAGAATTACAAAGTTATCGCGTACTTGACCCGGCTTGTGGTTCTGGTAATTTTCTCTATATAGCGTATCAGGAATTGAAAAGAATTGAAAGTTTACTATTAGAGAAGTTACAACAGCGTGGAAAATCGGAAGATAAGCAAATGCTGATGGGTTTGGTGACTCCTCTGCAATTTTATGGAATGGATACGAATCCCTTTGCGGTGGAATTGGCGCGGGTTACATTGATGATTGCGCGGAAGATTGCAATTGATAATTTACAATTAACTGAGCCTCCCTTACCTTTGGATTCTTTGGATAAAAATATTGTTTGTCAGGATGCTTTATTTAGTGAATGGACAAAGGCGAATGCTATTATTGGTAATCCGCCATTTTTAGGTGGTAAACATATTAGAATCGCTTTAGGTGATGAATATATAGATAAAGTCTTTCAACGCTTTCCTGATGTTAAAGATATAGATTTTTGTGCTTATTGGTTTCGATTAGCTCATGAACATATTGATCAAAAAGGTAGAGTAGGTTTCGTTGCGACAAATTCAGTCAGTCAAGGTAAAAGCAGAGTTGCAACTTTAGATTATATTACTCAAAATAATGGTTATATTCATGAGGCTGTTTCTACACAACCTTGGTCGGGTGAAGCTAAGGTTCATGTAAGTATTGTAAATTGGTGTAGGGATAAACCGGAAAAATATTATTTAGATAATCAGATAGTTTCACAAATTAATTCTGCACTGAAATCTAGTGTTGATGTTTCTCAGGCTGTACGATTAAAAGCCAACCTTAATAAATGTTTTCAAGGTGTAATTCCTAACGGAAAAGGATTTATTGTAACCAAAGAACAAGTACAGGAATGGATAAAAGCTGATGTTAAAAATCAAGAAGTATTAAAACTATTTTCAATGGGTGCGAATTTAGCTAAAAATCCTCATGGTAAACCTGAAAGATGGATTATTGATTTTAATGATATGAGTATTGAAGATGCTATTGATTATAAATTACCATTTACACACGTCAAGCAAACTATTCCATTAGAACGCCAAAATAATCGCAATGAAAAATTGAAGCTTAACTGGTGGAAATATGAAGGTAAAAGAATAGAAATGAGGAATGCTATTTCATCTCTATCATTTTACTTTGCAGTTCCTGAAGTATCAAAATGGGCAATTTTTATTCCCTGTCCTGCTGAATGGCTATCAGGTAATAAAACTAAAGCTGTTACTTCCGATGATTTCTATGTCCTGGGCATTCTTTCATCTAACATCCATCGTACTTGGATGCACGCGCAAAAATCAACATTAAAAGCAGATATCGCCTACACTCACAATACTTGCTTTGAAACCTTCCCCTTTCCCCAAACCCCCGACGCTAAATTAGTCCAACAAATTCGCGCCAAAGCTGAAGAACTCCATCAATATCGCACAGAACAAATGGAGTCGAAACAGTGGGGAATCACCACACTATATAATAAATTTTTTAACGAACCCAGCAGCCAACTTTATAAACTGCATGAACAGTTAGATAAATTGGTAATGCAAGCCTATAAGTTTAAAACTAAAGATGATATTTTAGAAAAATTGCTGACATTGAATTTAGAATTAGCTGAGAAGGAAAAACAAGGTCAAACCGTCATTGGCCCTTGGATACCAAATTAAAATATAAGAGAGTTTCACGCAAAGGCGCAGAGGCGCAAAGGTGAGGATCTAAGATTTTCAAATACCCAAATTAAGCCACACCTCAAGTTATCTGAAACCTCAGCGCACCTTTGCGTGAACCTCAGCGCGCCTCTGCGTTTAAAATGTATCCTTCCTTTACTAGCGAAATGCTGTAGCTAGAAGTTCTCGAAATTAGCGATCGCACTCTTCATCTTATCCACCACTTCATCCACAGGGATAGCTCCCAACTCCCCAGACGCACGGGTACGGATACTCAAGCTGTTAGATTCAACTTCTTTGGCTCCGATCACCGCCATGACGGGGATTTTTTGTTTCTCTGCATTGCGGATGATTTTACCCAAGCGATCGCCACTGGTATCGACTTCTGCACGGATACCCTCAGCCACCATTTTTGCGGCGACATCCTTAGCAAAATCTAGCTGTGCTTCACCCACTGGTAACAATCTCGCTTGTACAGGTGCTAACCATAAAGGAAAATCACCAGCGTACTCTTCAATCAAAATCCCAATTAGCCGTTCTAGAGAACCAAACGGCGCACGGTGAATCATCACAGGACGTTGGCGGGAACCATCTTCAGCTACATATTCCAAATCAAAGCGTTCTGGTAAGTTGTAATCTACCTGAACAGTTCCTAATTGCCACTCCCGTTCTAAGGCATCACTAAAGATAAAATCTAGTTTGGGACCATAAAACGCCGCTTCCCCAATCCCCTCAAAGTAATTCATTCCCAACTTTTCCACAGCGCGGCGAATTGCACCTTCGGCTTTATCCCAAACTTCATTAGAACCGATATACTTATCACTGGCTGGATCGCGGAAACTGAGTCTAGCTTTAAAATTCTTCAATTGCAGACTCTTAAACACCGACAAAATCAAATCCACCACATTCAGAAATTCACTGTCTAGCTGTTCGGGAGTTACAAACAGGTGCGAATCATCCACAGTAAAACCGCGCACTCTGGTTAAACCACCCAATTCTCCTGATTGTTCGTAGCGGTAAACAGTACCAAATTCGGCAAATCTAATTGGTAATTCCCGATAGGAACGTAACTCATTCTTGTATATTTGGATATGAAAAGGACAATTCATCGGCTTGAGGACAAAACCTTGCTCTAAAGCTGCGGCTTCCTCATCATCCGACATCAAAGGAAACATATCTTCCTTATACTTTTGCCAGTGTCCAGAGGTTTTAAATAAATCCACTCTCGCAATATGCGGCGTTACCACAGGTAAATATCCGCGTTTGAGTTGTTCCTTCTTGAGGAAATCTTCTAACACACTCCGCAACAAAGTACCTTTAGGAGTCCACAAGGGTAAACCCGGCCCCACTTGTTCGGAAAATATAAATAAACCCAGTTCCTTACCGAGTTTACGGTGGTCTCTTCGTAGCGCTTCCTCTTTGCGCCGCTTATACTCAGCCAGTTGTTCTGGACTTTCCCAAGCAGTCGCATAGATGCGTTGTAACTGCGCCTTGGTTTCATCCCCACGCCAATAAGCACCGGCAACACTTTCTAATTCAATCGCTTTGGGGTTTAATTGGCTGGTGTTTTCTACGTGAGGTCCGGCGCACAAATCCCACCATTCATTCCCCAGATGGTAAATTGTGATCGGTTCTTGTTTAATATCTCCCAGAATTTCGAGTTTGTAAGGTTCTTGAATTTCTGAGATTCTTTTTTCAGCCTCTCCTCGGCTGACTTCTTCCCGAATTACAGGTAATTTGCGATTAATAATCTTCACCATCTCTTTCTTGATGGCTTTCAAATCATTTTCGCTAAATGGTTCTGGACTATCGAAGTCGTAGTAAAAACCATTTTCAATCCAGGGACCGATTGTAACTTGCGCTTTAGGAAACAGCTTTTGTACCGCCATTGCCATTACGTGGGAAGCTGTGTGGCGAATCTGCTTTAATGTTTCCGATTCGCTGGTACGCGGTAAATATATTTTTTCAGGTTGTTCTGATGGACTGAGAGTTGAATTTGGCGACATCGGTTGCTGAACCATTAGCGAAGTGATTACAAAAAGATAATTTTAGTTGTTGAAGCTGTGAAAAATCTACCCAGGGAGTGGGAAGAGGCAGAGGAGCAGGGGAGAAGAAACTTACTCAGCACTCGGTGTCCGAGCGGGTTTACTAAGGATTTCGACGAACCACAGACTGATTGCTTCAACCCGCCCCTACTCACTTAGCACTTTCAGGTGTTGCTTCAAATATAGCGAGTATGCCTGCTATATTCGCTGCCAAGTTGACTTTAATATTCCAGTTTTATTAATGCTTTTCTCATAAACCACAGCAGATGAGTGTTAAGAACTCAGCACCAAAGTGGGAAATTATCGACTATTGGCTCACTATACCGACTGTGAGCTACGCTGAGGCTCGGCTGAAAATACTTTGACTGTATATATTTTGTATAGCTTTTTTATATTTTTTGAAGTTTACACAAAGCTTACGCAAATTATGATTATAGTCTATTTCGTCGCGATTAGGAGAGATGTTTCCACAATCTATCTGAGGAGATAGTCTAAAATAATGTTAAATTTTGTAAAAAATGTTAATATTCTTAGAGAAGTTAGAAATATACTTTTTATTTATGCGAGACTCGAATGTACCAGGGGCTGAGATGCTGAAAACGGTGTTAGAACCTCTATTAGAGGATTTTAATTATTGGTTTGCGCGATCGCGTGAATTGTTAGAAACCGGGCAATTCTCATTTATGAGTCAAGAAGAACAATCAGATTTACTTTTGCGAGTCAAGCAAGCGCAAGAGGAGCTAAACGCAGCAAAAATGCTATTTACCGCCACGGATGGACAAGTCGGCATTGAGATGACCACCTTAATGCCTTGGCACAGATTAGTCACAGAATGCTGGAATGTATCAATGCGCTTTCGTCAGGCACAGGAAGTCTAAGAGTACGCGTTGGTTGATTTTTTACAGCCTGATTGGCATCAGAACAAGACACTATACAAGTCGCATTAAAGATTCAAAATCCTTAACATTATTTTTATTAACAAATAATGTATCCCATGCTACTTTAGTTTGAATAGATTAACAAATTTTTCCATCAAGATATAGACGCACCAAGGTGCGTGAGATATTCATCTTTGCCGACTCTCACAATATAGGCGAAGCAAAAGGCTACCGAATAACGTTTTAAAACTTGCTGCTCTTAGAGGAAAATCCGATGTTACACCTACTTTACATTCTGGCTTTTACAATTCTGGCTGTTCTAGCCGTAGCTAACTTAATCCGCAACTTGATTATGTTCAGTTTTGATCGAGAACGAGTTTATCCCGGTAAATACTCATCAATGGATAATCAAGGCTATATGTCTTCGAGAAAACAATTTATTCCCCACCCAGAATTATTAGATAACGCGGGTAATTTAATTAAAGAACCTCTGTTAGTCATGCGTTCAGTTAACGTTGAAGATGCTCGTCAACAGTTAGATGCTCTTTATGAATCTTCCCCAGGACAAAAAATCGACCGTCAAGAAGAAGGTTAATTTTTGAAAGTCATAATTTAGTATCTGTAGCATTGGGGGTTTAGTAATGAACCCCTTTATGGGACTAGAGTCTAGATAAGAATAATTAAACGCTGATAAACGCCGATAAACGCTGATAAATCAATTTTTTACTGTTTTGAGTTAGATTCGGGAAACCAGTTTTCGTCTAAGATTTGTTCTAAGGAACCAATGGGTATGAGGGGAAAGATATCGAGAATTAGTTGCGTGCGATCGCTTGCTTCTTTTCTCGCTTCTTGATAAGATTGGTCAAATATTTCTAAAATATAAGGTTTTAAACTCGGACTATCTTTAAGTTCATCTTGTATCTGTCTGCGGAATGTCCTAATTTCCCCTTTCCAATGTCCTTGATTTCGTTCTCTCTCGGTATCCCAACACTTGAGTTTTAGTAGATGTTCCAGAAGCTTAATTAATAAACTTTTAATTGTGCGCTTCTCACGTCTACCCATATCTTCTAATTCTTCTAACAAATTATCCAAATCCACCGCAGAAAACTGTCCCGTGCGAAGTTGGTTGATAGTTGTCCTCAGCCACAGATAATAATCTTGGTCAAATAAGGTTTGAGTGGCTGGTTGTATTATTGGTGTCACCATAAACTAGCTCTACTCCTACTCTTGTTGAGAACTTCTCTCTGCGCCTCTGCGCCTCTGCGTGAGATAATCAAGATAGGGGTCTATAAATAAACCCCTATAAACCCCTCTGGTTAAGCTTCAATCACCACCCGCAGATTACCGCGTTTTTTCACAACCCGACAAGCTGTTGTACTTCCAGAGCGCTCAAACTCTAAATCCAGGATAGTAGCGCCAACCTTCAAATTATGAAACGATAGACGATTAATTGATTCTGGTAAAGTCGGATCAATAATTCGTAAACAATTATTTTGAGCATCGGGGACTAAATTAACTACCATTTGCAGCAGTTGAAATATAGTACCAGTCGCCCAAGCTTGGGGTGAACAAGCAACAGGATACTGTACCGGCGCATGGTCTCCATTGCGTTCATAACCGCAGAAAAGTTCTGGAGGACGTTGATATGGTTGCTGACTAGTCATATCAAACAAACCTTGGAACACTTCTAAAGCTTGATCAATTAGACCGAGCGATCGCAATCCCATAGCAATGAGAGAATTATCATGAGGCCAAACTGAACCAATATGATAACCCATTGGATTGTACGCTGGTGACAAACTGCTCAAAGTCCGAATTCCCCAGCCATTAAACATATCTGGCGCGCGCAACCGTTCCGCCACACTGTAGGCTTTTTCCGGTGTGAAAATTCCTAAACTTAAACAGTGTCCAGGATTAGATGTAATACTTTCCACTGGTTTACCATCGCCATCCAAAGCCAAGGCGCAGAAATCTTCGTCTTTCATCCAAAAATCTTGATTAAAACGCACCTTCAAGTGTCTAGCCTCATCTAGCCAGCGTTCTGCTAAGTCTAGCCGCTTCTTCATCTTAGCAACTTCTGCTAGCTGAATTTTGGCTGCATAAACATAAGCTTGTACCTCACTCAAAGCAATGGGACCCTCGGCTAACTCACCCTTATGGTTTACGATACAGTCGCCAGAATCTTTCCATCCTTGGTTAGCCAACCCACGTTTAGATTTACGGTAATAAGTCAAATAGCTACTGTGTTGGAGATGACGGTCAATCCATTCCATCGCTGCTAGAGCATTCGGCCAAAGCTTCTCTAGAGTTTCTTGATCGTGAGTCCAAGCGTAGTATTCAGCATACAACATCAACCACAAGGGAGTCGCATCAACAGTACCATAGTAGGGTGTATGGGGAATTTCTTCACACCGCGCCATTTCCCCAAACCTTAACTCGTGTAAAATTTTCCCTGGTTCTTCTTCGCGCCAATCATCCTCGGTTTTACCTTGATATGAGGCTAATATCATCAAGGTTTCTTTAGCAATTTGAGGATTTAGCATCAGAGTTTGGGAAGCTGTAATCAGCGAATCTCTGCCAAATAAGGCTGAGAACCAAGGGACACCCGCAGAAACAGTCTTATTCTTCCCAAAAGACTGACGCAACAAATACATATCTTGTTCAGCACGCTCAATTACACGATTAAACAGACTTTTATCTGATCTAATGTGTGTAATTTGCTGTATCCATTGTTGCTCTTCCATCAACTCAGCCGCCTTGGCTTGTACTAAGGTAAAAGCTGCACTCACCGTAGAACTGGGTTGATTGTTAGTCAACATATTGACTCTGTAACCTAGCTTTTGGGTTTCGTGAGAAGCTAACTCCAACCGCCAAATAGCTGTGTAACCTTTGAAATCGTCTGGTTGGCGATACTGGAATTGCAGACGAGATTCCATTAATAAGCCATCCAAACCTTGATAGGCTAAGGTCAAAGATTCTTGATCTGTGGATTCTACTAACCGTAAAAGTTGACCCCTTTTTTCTCTCTTAGCACCGCGAACCTCAAATAAATCCACAAAATCTGCATCGAAGCTGATACTTAATTCAAAGCTGACGTTTGTGGTGCTGTAATTAGATATTTCAATTTCTTCAAATAGCGCCCCATTCAGCACCATTTCTCGACGAATACCGATGGTTTCAGCCTTTAAGTGTTCGTCAATATTCGGGTTAGTACATAAAACGGAAATGGAGAAACCTTTTTCAGCAGTACTGCTCAGAAGAATAGGCGATCGCCTGTCAATTTGCAACTCTAGACGATTCAGGAATCTGGTGTCAGCACAAAATAGTCCCACGTTAGGATTACCATCCTGTAGAGAACAGCCAGAAATGTTCCCCATTGTATCCGTCACCAAAAATAAATCATCATCTTTGACTGTCAGAGTTGGTTGTGGTCTTTCACTTACAACAGAAGGCCATTCTGGTATAGGTAATTGTGCTGCGGGAGTAAAATTTTTGCCATCTAAAGAAATTTTTTCCAGGGTCGTCAGTGTATCCGGTGTCATGAGCGAGAGTTCCTTTTTCCAGGTATATATCAATGGGGTCAACAGGGGAAAGTGCTTTTATAAAAAGGTTTCAGTCTATTTGTGTCAAATTAAGATGCACAGATTTTTACCAAAGGCGCAGACAGGAAATTGATCATAAATCTTTACCAGATTATATTTTCTATATTTAAAGTCAAGGCTGAAAAACAGTGATTTTTAGCTAATTCATCGAACTATAAACCTCCTCAGTCCTCATGCAAAGAGAATACTTAGCCATGATGCTAAAGTTGCCGATTTTGACAATTCTATTGAAAAATTAAGTCCTGCAATCCTATAAACTGGCTGGAATAACTTTGGGATATTCTTATAACAAATGGGTGAAAAAATGGCTTTAAGTTAATCCAATTAATCCAGCAGTCATAATTCTTTGAACGTGAATATAGCAAAGTGCTGATTATCAAGCCAGTTGCTTTAATAATTTGAGTTCTCAACACTGTTCTCACTTTTATGAAAACCGCTATATAAAAAATAAGTTGGCAATATTTGAAAATCTCAAAATTATGGTTTTTAGACTGTGCCAAGTATAGGTACTCAAATATTTGCCTAAAAGTTGATAAAATGAGCAAGTGAAAGAATCGTAAATTAGCTTATTTTGCACTTATAGGTAATTTTAGGTAAATACACTGTGGCTAAAGTTGATAACAAAGATGTCTCTTGAATGTATATTGGGCTTAGTAGCATACGATTTTTAACTTGATAATGCCAGAAAATGAAACAAAAAAAACTGCAAGATAAATATCAAAATAATGTAGTAAAAAACTCCTACATCCCAGGATATGAGCCATGAATATACTATTTTTATTGTTCTAGTTCGGGAAATTTTTCTAACACTGTCACTACCTTGGTGAAAAGTGTAGTTAACGATTCTTTACATATTTCAACTGTCTGCTGCACTTGATAGTCCGTTGTAATTTGTACAATGCAGCTATGACTTGAATCTTTATTGTGATTGGGCTTTTCTTTAACGATATTCATGAGCATTTCGTCTTCCGTGCTGAGTGATCTGCTACAATCTATACCTTACCTGCGACCCCAGCTATATTTCAAGGCTTCACTAACAGCGCTTTCCCATGCGATGGAAGATCAGGTTTTGGCTGCAACTTTGGAGCAGCCTTTGGTAATTGCTAGCTTCCAACGAGAGCGATACTATCGCCAAGAAGCTCATCGCTATCAGCGTTTGGCTATGCGTAGTAATCAAATATACGTCTTATCCGCACCAGAGACAGACTTTACCAACAGTTCGGAATATTATGAAAAGGTAGCCTTTGAGCCAGAAGATGCCTTAAGTCAAGAATGGCATTTGGTGGTGATTGCTAATAATTATGCTACTTGCTTGGTGTGCCGGGAAAGCCTGGGTTCCATTGCCAAAAACCAGCAAATACCAGAATTTACTCCTAGTCTAGATATGGACACGGCTCGGAGGTTTGAGGGAATCTGGACATCAGAACGAGGAGTTAGCCTCAAAGCGGCTGACTTGCTATTAGACAGAATTTCAGTTTACAGACCAGATTTGGGAGACAAGATTAAACAGGCTCGCCAGAGGTTTGGGATTGGGGAAACCAGAAATTATTCCCCAGCAGCACAAGTGACGGAATTTGCTTGTGATATCGACACTGACCCCTTTGTGCAGCGCTTGGTGACTTATCTGCAAGCTAGTCAGTATAAATTGCATAAAGCCTATCGTTCCATCACTGCCCAAGCACGAAAAGAGCGTTTAGTCAATTCCATTAGTACAGCCATTAGGCGATCGCTTGACCCCCACGAAATCCTCCAAGTGGCTGCCCAAGAGCTAGGACAACATCTAGGGGCTAGTCGTTGTTTAATCTACCGCGCTCAGGCTACAGATGCCCAAGCAGATATTAAACACGAGTTTTTGATTCCTGGTGTTTTACCTGTGGGTGGGCAAAGTTGGCAATTAGAGGAAAATCATTTATTTCAAGAAGCAATCCAAAATGGTGAGGGCGTTTGTGTAGCGGATACGCTGAGTGATCCTCGTGTGACCAAATCCAAAAAACTGTCTGCAATTGCCAAAAAATTTGCCATTCGTTCTTGGTTAATCGAACCAGTCTTATTTCAAGGACGGTTGTTAGGGATTGTGGAATTGCATTATTGCAGTGTACCACCCCACGAATGGCAACCAGGGGAATTAGACTTGGTGAAGGCGATCGCCACCCAAATGGGCGCAGCGTTAATTCAAGCCGAAGCTTACGCCAACCTCGAAGACCTCAACCAGCAACTAGAAGCCCTAGACCGCACCCGCAGCAACTTAATCGCCATTACAGGACACGAACTCCGCACGCCCCTATCCACAATTCAGGTGTGCTTAGAAAGTCTGGCGACTGAACCAGATATGCCTTTAGAATTGCAGCAGGTAATGCTGAGTACTGCACTTTCCGACTCAGAACGAATGCGGAAACTGGTGCAAGATTTCCTCACCCTGTCTAACTTAGAAAGCGGCAGGGTAGAATGGCATCCAGAATCCCTGACTTTACAAGAATGTGTGGATTTAGCCCTCAGCCGACTTCGCACCCGTTCCTCAGCCGAGAAACCCCCCCAAGTCAAAACTCAAATTGCCGAAAATCTGCCTTTAGTCAGAGCTGATGGTGATTGGCTGGTGGAGGTAATTGCAAAACTGATGGATAACGCTTGTAAATTTACATTGCCTGAAGGCAAGATTACAATTACCGCCACCCAAAACAGCAACCAGATGGTGGAGGTGACTGTGGCTGATACTGGACGTGGTATTGAACCCAATCGCCTAGAAATAGTGTTTGACCGCTTTTATCAAGAAGAAGGAGCGCTGCGGCGTACCACGGGCGGGACGGGCTTAGGATTGGCAATTAGTCGTCAAATTGTCACTGGCTGGGGTGGGGAAATTTGGGCAGAATCAAATGGTAAAGACCAAGGTAGCCAGTTTCATTTCACTGTTCCTATCGCTCAGGTGAGTTATGAGGAGAAGCGACCAAAAGTTAAGAGCAAGTTGTAATTCTCAGAAGAACCTCACCCCCAGCCCCTCTCCTTACTAAGGAGCTACCGTGTACACACAAGTCTTATCAAGTTGCCTAACAGCGTTTCGATCCCCCCTAACCCCCCTTGAGAAGGGGGGAAAATTTCTTAAAGTCCCCCTTTTTAAGGGGGATTTAGGGGGATCAGATCACTTGTGTGTACACCGTAGTTACTAAGGAGAGGGGGGAGTTTGATCACCAATGACTAATGACCGAATGACTAAAAACTGTTACAGTCTATGACGCGATCGCAACATGATCATGTTGGCAATGTTAGGATGCCGTAAAAACGTTGAGAGAGAGACACCTTTATGGCAGAAACACTTTCTGGACAAACTCCGCTATTTGGTGGTAGCACTGGCGGTTTGCTGACCAAAGCAAGAGAAGAAGAAAAGTACGCGATCACTTGGACAAGCCCCAAAGAACAAGTTTTTGAAATGCCTACAGGTGGTTCAGCCACTATGCTCAAAGGCGAAAACCTGCTATACATAGCTCGTAAAGAATATGGTATCGCATTGGGCGGTCAACTCCGGAAATTCAAAATCACAGATTACAAAATTTACCGGATTTTACCCTCTGGAGAAACCACTTTCATTCATCCGGCTGATGGTGTGTTCCCAGAAAAAGTCAACGCAGGACGCGAAAAAGTACGTCATGTACCTCGCAGCATTGGGGAAAACCCCAGTCCCGCCAAACTTAAGTTCAGTGGTAAAGCTACCCACGATGCTGACGTTTAGATAGAAAGTGGGGAGTAGGGAGTAGTGAAAGGAAGGGGACAAATTTGATACCTAAATTTGCTATCTCCATTCTCTAATTTCTCTATTCCCCATTCTCTAATTTTCCCATTCCCAAAATTCTATGATGTTCCCCGATTTTTCTGATTTTTCGCAGCTAGCTTTACAAGGTAATTTTGTTCCGGTGTATCAGGAATGGATAGCAGACCTAGATACACCTGTTTCAGCTTGGTATAAAGTTTGTGCTGGTCAGCCTTATAGTTTTTTGCTGGAATCGGTGGAAGGTGGGGAAAAAATCGGACGTTATAGTTTACTCGGTTGCAATCCGCTCTGGATTTTATCAGCTAAGGATGACACCACAACCCAGACGCATCGAGACGGTTCCCAAGTTGTGTTTACAGGCGACCCCTTTACAGCTTTAGCCCAATGTTTGGAACCTTTTAAACCTGTGACCTTACCCCAACTACCGCCGGGAATTGGCGGATTGTTTGGGTTTTGGGGCTATGAATTGATTCGTTGGATTGAGCCACGTGTGCCAATTCATCCACCAGATGAGCGTAATATCCCTGATGGATTATGGATGCAGGTAGACCATCTGTTGATTTTTGACCAGGTGAAGCGGAAAATTTGGGCGATCGCCTACGCAGATTTACGTGATCCGGAAGTAGATTTGCAAGCGGCGTATGAACAAGCGTGCGATCGCGTTACCCAGATGCTGTGTAAGTTATCTTTACCTGTGTCGCCACAAAAAACTATTTTAGAATGGACTCCCCCAGGAACGCAGAATGTCGGGGGAATAGAGGAATATACCAGCAATTTCACTCGTCCAGAATTTTGCGCTAGTGTGGAGAAGGCTAAAGAATATATTAAAGCTGGCGATATTTTCCAAGTAGTAATTTCCCAGCGTTTATCAACAGAATACACAGGCGACCCCTTCGCGCTTTATCGTTCCCTGCGCCAGATAAATCCTTCGCCTTACATGGCTTTCTTTAACTTCCAAGATTGGCAAATTATCGGTTCCAGTCCAGAGGTGATGGTCAAAGCCGAACGGGATGCAGATGGTGGGATATTAGCCACAGTCCGCCCCATTGCGGGTACACGTCCACGGGGGAAAACGACAAAGGAAGATGAAGCCTTTGCTGAGGATTTACTCCAAGACCCCAAGGAAACTGCGGAACACGTGATGCTAGTTGATTTAGGGCGGAATGATTTGGGGCGGGTTTGTGAAAGTGGTAGTGTCAAAGTTGATGAGTTAATGATCGTTGAGCGTTATTCCCATGTCATGCACATTGTGAGTAATGTGGTGGGTAAGTTAGCACCAGATAAGACCGCTTGGGATTTACTCAAAGCTTGTTTCCCTGCGGGGACTGTGAGTGGTGCGCCTAAAATTCGGGCGATGGAAATTATTAATGAGTTAGAACCGAGTCGCCGGGGTGTTTATTCTGGTGTCTATGGGTATTATGATTTTGAAGGACAATTGAATAGTGCGATCGCCATTCGCACAATTGTATTGCAGAATAATACTGTAACTGTCCAAGCTGGTGCTGGTTTGGTGGCTGATTCTGAACCGGAAAAAGAATATGAGGAGACTTTGAATAAGGCGCGAGGATTATTGATTGCAATTCGTTGTTTACAGTGAAACACCTCGCCTTTATAGGCTTGATGTATTCTGAATTTAGAGGCGTTAATTAGGCAATGAAACTATGAGCGTTGTGATTTCAGACGATATATTACAGACAATCCAAATGTCTGACACTGAATTGCTAAAAGAAATTGCAGTTATGCTTTTTCAACAAGAGCGTTTTACCTTGGGACAGGCGAGTAATTTTGCGGGTATGAATCAACTGCAATTTCAGCGATTACTTGCTAATCGTCAAATTCCTCTGCACTATGATATAGCCGAACTTAGGGAGGACGTGAAGAGTTTGGAAGCCAATAATTGGCGATGATTATTGTTTGTAACACTTCACCAATTAGTAATCTAGCTGCTATTAGGCAGTTAGCTTTGTTGCAGCAACTCTATGGCAAAATTATTATTCCACCACGGGTTTATCAGGAAATTATTGATTCTGGTATCACTGACCCTGGTACACTTGCGGTTCAATCTGTAGATTGGATTCACATTTTACCTGTGACAAATTTTGATCTGCTTCAGACTCTAAAAGTCAATTTAGATCCAGGTGAGGCTGAAGCTATCGCCCTTGCTGTCGAGTTGAAAGCTGATAGACTGATTATTGATGAACGAAGAGGCAGAAATGAAGCAGTTAAAATTGGTTTGCGAGTGACTGGATTATTAGGCATTTTGCTGGCTGCTAAACAACAAGGGTTTGTGCTAGAAGTACGACCGATATTAGATGATTTGATTGCCAATGGCTTCTGGATTCGTGAACAGTTGTATGCTGAAGTATTATTGTTAGCAGGAGAATAGCGATCGCACCTACGGAATCTGGGTGACAATTATATATTTTTTTGATTATGCGCTATAAATTATATTCTTGCTGAATTTATGGGAACAATAGAACTGTCATCCCAGTAAATAATTCAGTAGTAATAACAATGCCCCCAACAGAACGAGGATTTCTGGAAAATTTTATAGTTGATAATGAAGAATTAGAGAATCTAGAATCAAAACTTGCTGGATTTAATATTTTTGAAGCAATTGGCGTAGTGCGTCAAGAATTAAAGCATTCAAATTTTTTAGCATTTCTGTTAAATCCATCTGAAAACCACAGACTCAATGATATTTTTCTCAAGCAATTTCTCAAGCGAGTACTTTTAGAAGAGTATGAGCCTACAGATATCCAGTATACAAAAATTAGTCCCGTTGATATAGACATTGCTGATTTAACAGACGCTGAAATTAGACGAGAATGGCAACATATTGATATTTTTATACACTCTCCACAGAACAAAATAGTATGTGCAATAGAGAACAAAGTTGATGCAGGAGAATATATAGGTAATTTAAAAAGATACCGAAAAGTTATTGAGCAAGAATATAAAGATTGTCAAGTAATTTTAATTTATCTAACACCAGAAGGAATACCACCATCAGATGAAAATTGGAGAATATATAGCTATTCTAAATTAGTTAAAATAATTGATAATATTTGTGCAGGATATAAATCAATACTTGGTACAGATATTTATACCTTACTGACTCATTATTCTACATTACTTAGGAGGCATATTGTGAGTGATTCAGAAGTTGCTGAACTCTGCCGTAAAATATACTTTAAACATAAGCAGGCTCTAGATTTAATCTTTGAACATCGTCCTGATTTACAAACAGAAATGGCCACTAATATTTATGAACTAGTAAGTCAATATAGTGATTCCAAACAAATATTTGTAGAACTTTATGGCAAGAGGTGGATATCTTTTGCCTTTACACAATGGAGAGATTTAACATTACCTCTTTACTTTGTTTTTGAAAATCAGTCTAATTTTCTTGTAATCAAGGTACAAATTGGACCGGCGGAAGATGAACACAAATATAAACGCAAAAATATCTATGAATTATCTAAACATCATATACCGCCTTTTAAGCCAACTCGTTGGACAGAAAAATGGACAACTATTTATAAAAAGCAAATTCTTACATCTAAAGATTACGAAGATAGTGATGTGGAAGAGCTAATAAATAAGGTTCAGTTATTTTGGGATACTTTTATGGAGAAAGATTTTGCCACAATATACAGGATAATTAATGACAATATAGACAAAATAATGTGTGAAGATATCTCCTAAATTTTGAAAATGAACTTTAGGACTATACAAAATATTTAAGGGTACAGCATTGCTGCACCCCTACCTTGTTTGCTATGAAAGACGCGGAGATAAAACTCTACGCTAAGGCGGCTATTTGCTCTAACAAACCTTGAAATAACCTCAACCCGTCACTACACCCCAGCGCGGCATCTGAAGCCCTTTCTGGGTGCGGCATCATGCCCAAAACATTGCCTTGTCGATTGCAAATTCCGGCGATGTTGTTAAGTGAACCGTTGGGATTCTCTCCTGCATAGCGGAAGAGGACTTGCCCATGATCTTCAATTGCTGATAAAGTCGCTGGATCAGCATAAAATCGCCCTTCACCGTGGGCAATGGGTAAAGTGATAGTTTCACCCGTTGTATAGGCTTGCGTCCAATTGGTATCAGTACGCTCAACTTTCAAGGGGGCGCGATCGCATATAAAATGCAAATCTCGATTTCTGGTTAATACTCCTGGTAACAATCCAGCTTCAGTTAATACCTGAAAACCGTTACAAATACCGAGAACAAACTTACCCTGTTTAGCATGGTTAATCACCTGCTGCATCACAGGCGAAAATTGAGCGATCGCACCACAACGCAAATAATCCCCGTAACTAAAACCACCCGGTACAATCACTACATCCACATCAGCGATGTCTGTGTCTTGATGCCAAACCATGCGAGTCGGTTGACCCAGCAATTCTCTGGTGACATACGCCACATCGCGATCGCAATTAGAACCCGGAAAAACCAAAACCCCAAATTTCATGATTTAGTCAATAGTCATTGGTCATTAGCAGTGGGGAGTGGGGAGTGGGGAGTGGGGAGTGGGAAATTAATCTTCTCCCGTTCTCCCTCATTCCCCAACCCCTGTTAAATGACTCCCGTTTGTGTTTCCACCTCTATCAAATCAAAGCGATAATTTTCAATTACCGGATTTGCTAACATTTGGTCACAGATACGTTCAAGGTCTTGACGCGCTTTAATCTCTTCAGTCGAAGTGATGGTTAGTTCAATGTACTTACCAATCCGCACCTGTTCAACATTGTTGTATCCCAGTTGCTGGAGACCGGATTGTACAGCCACACCAGCAGGGTCTAAGACTGAAGGACGAAGCGTCACGAAAATTTTAGCTATATACTTCCTTTGCACAGGCTTTTTGCTGAATGCTGCGATCGCTATACTATAACTTTATGCCCCAACTGAGCGAAAATAAGATTACGAAGCGGTTAAAGTTAATTAATTAGTTGTCAATTATAACAGCTTCTACTACAGTGGCGAATTTAAATAATAGTCTATGAGAGCCATACACACCCGCAGTCAAGAGCGAATTTTGAGCCTGCTGAAAACCATTAAACAAGGCATTTCTGCCCAAGATATTTACGTAGAATTACGTAATCGAAATCAAAGCATGGGTTTAGCAACGGTTTACCGTTCCCTGGAGGCCTTAAAACTAGAAGGTATGGTGCAGGTTAGGACTTTGGCTAACGGTGAAGCCCTCTATAACCTAGCCCAGCAAGACAAACACCACCTAACTTGCCTCCAGTGTGGCCTTTCAATTCCAATTAATCAATGTCCCGTTCATAATCTCGAAAGCGAATTGGAATCCAGTCATAAGTTTAAGATTTTCTACCACACACTGGAATTTTTTGGTTTGTGTACTCAATGCCAAATGAATCAAGCTGCTAGCATGGGCGTTCATTAGAAATTTCTCATAAAAATGTAGGGATAATTCATGAATTATTCCTACAAGAATTTGGCAAAAAGCATATTTCAATTCGGTCAAATTTTATCAGTCCAACTTGTGAGTTAAAAGTTAGTAATTGCAAAATTTTAACTTTTAACACGTCTTCTTAGCTAGCATGATTATCCTTAACTCTTGGTATCTCACCACCAAATAAAGGGTTAGCAGAAGCATCAGAAACAATAGAACGCATCCCTTCCAAAGTCGCAGGAATACTGCGGGGGTCCATAAACATCACCTTACTGCTATCACTACTGCCAATCTTTGTACCCATTTCCAAATAATTTTGTGCCAGTAAAAACTGTAACGCTTCTTGTGCGCCTGGTTCACTATTCAGAGTTTTAGTGATAATTTGGAGTGCTTCTGATGTTGCTTGCGCCTTGAGAACCTGTTGCTGGCGTTCAGCTTGAGCTTGTAACACAATAGATTTTTGTTGCGCTTCTGCATGGAGAATCGTGGATTTTTGCCGAGCTTCAGCGTCCAAAATTTGCGCCTCAGCCTTACCCCTAGCGCTATTAACAGCAGATTCCCGTTCACCCTCAGAAGTCAGAATTGCTGCCCGTCTGCGCCGTTCTGCTGCCATTTGCAACTCCATTGACTCTCGTACTGTCTGGGATGGGACAATATCTCGCAATTCCACCCGTGTAATTTTCACACCCCAAGGGTCAGTAGCAATATCTAACTCGCGCAATAAGATGTCATTGATTTGAGAACGAGCCGTAAAGGATTTATCTAACTCCAATTGTCCCATTTCCGAGCGAATTTGAGTTAAAACCAAGTTTGTCATGGCTGCATGGAGATTTTCTACCTTATACCAGGCTTTTTCCATATCCACAATTCGCCAATAAACCACCGCATCTACTTCAATGCCCACATTATCGCGGGTAATACATTTTTGGGGAGGAATATCTAAGACCTTTTCACGGATAGTTTGTTGGTAGACGATTTTATCTAAAAAAGGGATGACAAAATTCAGCCCTGGTTCCAGCTTTTGGTTATAGCTACCCAATCTTTCTACTAAAACTTCATTACCTTGATTGACAACTTTCACAGACCCTGCAACAGCAGAACCACCAAGCGCCAAGAAGATGAGTAACAAAAATTCATTCATTTATTTACTCTCCTAATTTCTCATCCCATTTATTTGTCAAGAAGCGCCGAATTCTCTTCCTTTCTTCCTTCCTTCTTTGTGTACTTTGTGTCCTAAAGCCCTGGGGGCATACGCTGCGCGGTAAGCGTTCGCGTTAGCGTGCCGGAGGCTCTAGCTATGCCGAAGGCTTTATGCGGTATGCGCTTCGCGCACGCTACGCGAACGTTCCTCTTCCCAGACGCGATGAATCGCGTCTCTACAAGCGCGCACTCAACGCAATAGATAATCAGGCATCACAATCAAGGTAGTGCCTTCTCTTCTGACTACATAAACCCTTTGATTGGGTGCTACGCTGAGTTGTTCATCGTCACATTGTGCGCGCCAAGAATTTCCCTCATATAGTACCCGTCCGGTTTCCCCAGCCGGAATTTCCGTTAAGGTTTCGGCTACAACTGTAGCCGGCATTTTCGATTTGCGTCGGCGCGGTTGCAAAAACCGCCGAGAAAGCACAATCAGAACAGTGGAAAGCAGTAACCAAGCCGCAACTTGTAGCCATAAATTCCCCAAACCCACTAGAGACAGTAGCGCCACGAGAAAGGCACTAATTCCCATCATGAATTCGACAAAAGCCGATGGTAAGAAAAGTTCCATTAAACACAGAACAGATCCTGCCAGGAGCCAGATTAAGGTATAACTTGGCATAGGCATAGCGCCATCCTAGACTCCACATTTACGTAAATGTATTTGTGAGATTAGATATACCTAGACTGTAACTGTTGACAGAAAGCAAAACTTGATATTTTTAGGATCATGTTTGATTAATTTCAGTAACAAGCTGTAGTCATGGGTACATAAATCCAGTCTATTCTAGCGTTCAAGTCTTTGAAACTTAAATTTAATCGAAATTCACAAGTTGGTTTATTTTTTGACTTTATACTGTCATGATTTCGACACAGCGAATAATTTATTGCGTTAATCCAGACTGTACTAACCCCATGAATCCTGCGGGGGAAAGTGTTTGTGGAAGTTGCCAAACGCCTTTAGTTCACCGCTATCTCTGGGCTAGTGGTTCCTTCTCAGCCGCTATTTCACCTGGAACTAAAGTGCTAGATAGGTATGAGGTAATTACACAACAGGTTTGGCTAGACACTCAGCCGGGTTTACCGCCCACAGTGCCTGAAGAGTTACCAACAGCCGTTATGCCTTACTTACGGCTATACCAAGAACGGTTACACCTGCCGGAGGTGTATGGTTTGGTTCACACCGAAGAAGCGGGTGCAGATGATATCCTCTTGCTGGAAAATGTGCCGATAGATGAGACAGGAAATCTCTACCCCAGCATTGCCCAGGGATGGGAACAAGCAACTGCGGTGAGACAAGTTTACTGGCTATGGCAAATTCTCCAACTGTGGAAACCTTTATCTGAGTTAGGAGTTGCCCATAGTTTACTGATACCAGATAATGTGCGATCGCACGGTTGGTGTGTGCGACTGTTGGAACTTCACCAAACAACAGCTACTCAAAAACCGACTTTACAGGATTTGGGTCAATTTTGGCAGCCTTGGATGGCATCTTTAAATACCCCACTATCTCCAGAATTAGAAAATATTGTGCAACAGATGTGTAGCACTGAGGCGGAGTTAGAAACTATTTCTACTCAACTTAATGCCTTATTACTGGCATCGGCGGCAGAATTACCATTAAATCTGAAGGTGGCAGGAGCAACCGATATTGGGCCGGAATTGCGGCACAATGAAGACAATTGCTACCCCATGACTAGCAGTGGGTTAGATGACCCCATACTGCCACGATTGGCGATTGTTTGTGATGGCATTGGTGGACATCAAGGCGGAGAGGTTGCCAGTCAATTGGCTGTACAGTCCCTAAAACTGCAAATGCGTGCCTTATTAACGGAAGTAGGAGAACAAACTGAAATCGTTCCGCCTGATTTATTGCAGTCACAAATAGAAGCCAGCTTGCGGGTCGTGAATAATGTTATCTGTGCTTGTAATGACGAACAGAAACGCCAAGGTAGAGAACGCATGGCTACAACCCTTGTGATGGCTATACAAGTGCCACAACGAATGCCAACGCCAACGACCTCTGGGAGGCAATTAGATAACGCCCATGAACTTTATTTAGCTAATATTGGCGATAGTCGTGCTTATTGGATAACTAGCGATTCTTGCCAGCTACTAACAGTGGATGATATTGTGGCGACGCGAGAAGTCCGTTCTGCGAGGAGTCTTTATCGTCCCGCACTGGAGAGAATAGATGCAACTGCCCTCACCCAAGCATTGGGGACAAAAGATGCTGAATTCCTACACATTGCAATTCAACGCTTAATCTTGGAAGAAGACGGTGTATTGCTACTGTGTTCGGATGGTTTAAGTGATCATAACTTGGTAGAAAAATCCTGGCAGGATTATGTAATTCCCGTGTTAGCAGGTGAAATTTCAGTTGAAGATGCTGTTAACAATTGGATTAATTTAGCAAATGAGAAAAATGGTCATGATAATACCTCTATTGTGATGACTCTTTGTCGAGTATCCAAAGGATATCTAGTGCCAGTTACTGAATCATCTTTGCCAGGAGGAATTCTCAAAACTGAAGAACTAGAGGAATCAGAGGAACTAGAGGAACCAGCAGAACTAGAGGAATCAGAGGAACCAGAAGAACTAGAAGAACCCGAATATTCTTTTGCGGAAAGTTCCCAAGCACTACTGGATTTGGATCTGACATTGGATAATTTGCCAGATTCACCCATCCCTACTCCAGTCAAAAAACCAACTCCGCGTAAGCCTGTGGTGCTAGTTGGGACATTATTGGCCGTCTTGGTGGGGGGTACAAGTCTGGGATTATTTGCTTTATGGCAACTTAATCCTCAAGGATTTCAACAGATATGTAGGCAACTTCCTCAAGTAATGCAACCAATATGTCCCCAAAAATAAGTTTTTCAAAGCAGAGTAGACAAACGACAAATGACAAATCACCAGTGACCAATGACTATTTGTTGTAGAATTAGATTTGTCGTTAAAGCGCACAGCAAAACCAAAGCGGGTTTTAAACTATCCGAATGTCACTGAATAACCACTATTAAATCAGTGAACAGTGAACAGTGAACAGTTATCAAGGCATAAAGTGGGGGACTTAAACCCAATTATGTCTCTTAACTGATAACTAATAACTGTTAAAGCCTGCGTAGGCAGGCTTTGTTTGTATATCAGTTACAAAAGGCGTAAAACAGAGCTTCTGTCCCGATAGGAGCTTAAAATTGACTGTTATCAACAGTTGATTTTTCAAAAAAGCAGTTCAGTGAGGAATGCAGGTGGAGATGCTTGTGGAACAGCAAAAGCAAGATATAAATGTTGTTATGAAAGTTGGCGATCGCGTCCGTGTTAAAGAGTCGGTAGTAGTGTATCATGACCCTGAACATCGCGGTCAGGCTTTTGATATCAAAGGTACAGAAGGCGAAGTCATAGGTATTGCTACTGAATGGCAAGGTAGACCCGTCAGCGCTAATCTGCCAATTTTAGTCAGGTTTACGAAAAAGTTTAAAGCTCATTTACGTGAGAATGAGTTAGAAATCATTTAAATCACTCACGTGCGGCGAAACCACTGGAAAATATTTAATTCGCCGCGCATTTTTTCAAAATCCTGGCGATGCTGTTCTGCCGTTATTTCATACCACTCGCAATAATTCTCAAACTCCGAGCGTGTATGAACTTCTTGGTAGAATTGGTGAGTTGTGTGGTAATTCGCAAAACCTTCCTCAACTTGAAATTGAGGCGACGGCATAATATAAGGTAAATTTTTAGACATTCTCTTAATATTTCTGAGCTATTTAATCAAATTATCTTCAATTTATCGCGTCTGTTCACAACCAACCGCGCCAGCTATATACAAGACTACCAATATATTCTTTGAGGGCGCTAGTAAATTGCTGTAGGTTACTGGTGTCAGGTAATAAATTGAGGATAGCGGCTTTGGGAGTGCTGCTGAGTTCTTGCAGTTCACCTTGACTGACGAGAAAATCTGTAGGTGCAGCAATGGCATTTATACCTTGACGCTGGAAAATTTTCAGAGATCGCGGCATATGCATTGCCGAAGTCACTAATAATACTTTATCAATGCCACGAGATACTAAAATCTTCTTAACATTGACCGCATTTTGATAAGTATTCAGAGAGTCGGGTTCCTCAACAATTACCTCAGAGGGGATACCAATAGATGTCAGCACATTTGCCATATCTGCCGATTCTGACTCACCACCACCGCGCCAATCAATCCTACCACCACTGAGAATAATGATTGGGGCTTTGTTTTGGCGATATAATTGAGCCGCATAAATGACGCGATCGCCTGTTTCACTTAAATCCACAGTAGGCCTCGGAGGATAAGCTGATTTAGTTGCACCACCTAAAACGACAATGGCTTCTGCATTTGGTACTGGCTGAGGAGGGAGATATTGCCATTCTAGCGATCGCACCAAAGATTTCGCCACCCAACCATTACTGCAAACCAGCAATAAAGTTAAAGCCGAAGAAATAGCGATCGCTGCTATGCGTGGTCGTTTCCATAAAGTTACCAATGCCACTATCAAACTAATACTCATTAGTCCCAGAGGATAAAAAAATAGTGGTAGTAACTTAGAAAGATATAAAAACATATTCAGTATCAGGTTTTTGCTGTAATTACGAATTACGAATTACGAATTACGAACTACGAATTACGAATTACGAATTACGAATTACGAACTACGAACTACGAATTATCCTCATCTTTCCCAAAACCTAAAATTAAAACTTCCAGAAGGCCGACGATAACGACGGGTAAGCTTTCTGCGTTGCTGTTTAGTGACCCTTTCTCTAGGACTTTGATTTGTATCCACCTCTAAAGCCTCCAGTGGTAGCTGAGTTTGCGTTGCTTCCTTACTTCCCCACCAAGCAGTAATCCAGCCGCCACCGATAGCCGCAATTCCACCCATCAAGATACTTATAGGTGCAGAATATCCCAAAAATGAGAAGCCTAACAGAAAAAATAACCAGTATTTTAGTCCTGCGTCGATACCATCAGATGAGGCTACAGTCGTGTCCTGGGGGCTATTTTTACTGGAATTTGTGAACCAACCTAAAACGAAACCTGCAATAATGCCGAGGAAGATACTCAGGGGTGGTGAAAATCCTGCCAAGAGCAATATAAATATTAAAAATCCCCCAAATATCAGTTGAGAAAAGAATTCTGGCGAGATGGGGGGTAAACCTTGATTGTTTGATGCCATGAGATAATCAATACGAGAAATCAAGTACTTATTTTAATTGTGTCTGTGGT
Source organism: Anabaena sp. CCY 0017 (assembly GCF_963920885.1). Lineage (NCBI taxonomy): Bacteria > Bacillati > Cyanobacteriota > Cyanophyceae > Nostocales > Nostocaceae > Anabaena > Anabaena sp. CCY 0017. The sequence continues at coordinate 276,240 of NZ_CAWUDG010000007.1, forward strand.
GGTTGAGTTGTATCCCAAATCTGCACATAGGGTTTTTCGGCGGCGGTAAATGCTTCGGCTTGCTGAAGTTGCGATGTTAATAAATCAACTGTAGCATCAGCAATATCACCAGTGCGTTTAGCCAGGCGCTCTTGTACAACTTCTAAAGGTGCTGTGCAGTAAATGATTTGTAGGGGAAGTTGGTATTTATCTGCTTGAGCGATCGCCTCTTGTCGCAGATGTTCTTTATCATACTTCGCATCTAAAATTACATTAAAACCTTGCTTCGCCAGCATAATTCCCAAATCCAGCAATTGGGCATAAGTTTTTTGGGTCATCTCAGGGGTGTATAAATCATCCCCACCACGTTCCCAAAGAGAAATTCCCCCCAAATGTTTCCGCACCGCATCTGAGCGAATCTGAATGGCTTGTAGTTGACGGGCTAAATATTTTGCAGTTGTAGACTTGCCAGAACCCGACACCCCAGACATTAAAATTAGTTTTCCTTGTTGAGGTTTAGTGTACTCCCACGCCTGTGTGTAATATTCTGCTGCCGTTTTTGTCGCCTCTTCCTTGGCTGTCGCTGGCACACCGGGGTCATCTAACAGAAATGAAGTCACCTTAGCCCTAACATAAGCCTGACGGCTTAAATACAAAGGTAATACCTGCAATCCTTCCCAATCGCCAGTTTGCTCAACGTAAGTATTCAAAAACGCATTAGCCAAATCGGGGCTGTGTCGCGCCTCTAAATCCATCACCGTAAACGCCACATCATACATGACATCGACAAAGCGAAACGGCTCATTAAACTCAATGCAGTCAAACAGGGTAATTTTGTCATTCCACAGAGCAATATTTCTCAGGTGTAAATCACCGTGACATTCGCGAATATAGTTATTTTCAACTCTGCTGCTAAATAGTTCTGGACGTTCTAGAAAAAAATTATCTGTATATTGCTTTGTTTCCTGAAAATGTTTCTGTGTTTGAGGTCCACCAACATACTTTTCAGTTTGTTGGTAATTCTCATCAATTGCAGCCCGCACCTGCGGCACTTCCCCAAAACTGCGAATATAATCATCAGTTGCAGATTTTGCGTGGTATTCAGCCACAACCCTCCCCAAATCCTCCAGGTGAGTCTCATTTAACTTACCTTGCTCAAATAATGTACTAAACAGCAACTCCTGGGGAAACTGGCGCATTTTCAGCGCATATTCTACAGCCTTTCCTGTTCCCCCTAGATGATGTTGCTCATCCACCATAGTCACAGGCAAGACTTCCAGATAAAGTTCAGCCGCACCGCGTTGATTCAAGCGCAATTCTTCGTGACAAAAATGTTTGCGTTTTTCTAAGGTAGAAAAATCCAAAAAGCCAAAATTTACTGGTTTTTTCAGCTTATAGGCGTAATCTCCTGTAAGTAGGACATAGGAAATATGAGTTTGAATCAGTTGAATTGGTTCTGTAACTGCATGAGGATAAAATCCCGGCTGTAACATCTGCTGAATTAAAACTGGAAGATTTACTTCTGTCATAAAAACTGTGGATTGGGTACTTACAAAAATTTGAAATAAATCCCGCAGGATTCACGCATTGTACAAGGTTAGAGACAAACTCATAAACCCCATCGTCTGACGCTTGTAACAAAAAACCAGGGTTTAACCCCTGGTATAATCAACAATTATCACAAATTTTTAAGTTGCGAGAAAGACAAATTCAGCATCTGGATTAGTCTTGAGAAGATGCAAAAAAGCTGACGTGATAGATAAAACCCTTAGCTGGATGGGATTGAACTTCTCTGAGTACAGTTTTACCGTTCCACTCAAGTTCAGGGATACTCAGTTCAATTTCTGTTTTGTTAACAGTAGCTTGTTTGAGCAGACGCTCAATGGTTTTGGCATTAACTACGAGAGAAATTGATTCTGCACCTTTGTGTCCGTACAAATTGGCAGGGATAAGACCAGAACGGCGTAAAGCATTTGGTTTACTACCTTCTGGTCGCTTTTGAGATTCGACTGTAATAGCCATACAAGTTATCAGTTATCAGTTATCAGTTATCAGTTGTCAGTTGTCAGCAGATCCTTGTAGAGACGCGATGAATCGCGTCTGATTCATCTAAGCACTTAGCAAAGAGGCGGGTGTACCGTCAGGATGCAATAAGGCACGTTTTGGCCCGTGAATTGGGTCTTCAACGATGATCGTTTGATCGCGACTAGCTCCTAAAGAGACGATCGCAATGGGGACTTCCATCAATTCGGCTAAGAATTTCAAGTAGTCTAGTGCTTGCTGTGGCAAGTCTTCCAGGGTACGACATTCACTCGTCGATACCTGCCATCCTGGGAGGGTTTTGTAAATCGGGCGACATTGAGCAAAGCGACGGGAACTAGTGGGGAAGTGTTCGCAGCGATCGCCATCGATTTCGTAGGCGACACAGACTTGAATTTCCTCTAGTTCGTCGAGAACATCGAGTTTGGTAATGGCCATACAGTCCATACCATTAATTCGCACTGCATAGCGACCAATGACGGCATCAAACCAGCCACAGCGCCGCTTGCGTCCTGTCGTTGTGCCAAATTCCGCCCCGCGATCGCACAATAATTCTCCCACTTTTCCATGCAATTCGGTGGGAAAAGGTCCCTCTCCTACTCTCGTAGTGTAGGCTTTTGACACCCCAATCACCCGATCAATCATTGTCGGTCCTAGACCCGTGCCAACGCAAGCCCCACCCGCTACCGGGTTAGAAGAGGTGACATAGGGGTAAGTACCATGATCTAAGTCAAGAAGCGTACCTTGTGCGCCTTCAAACAGGATATTGCGCTTCTTGAGGATGGAATCATATATTTTTAATGATGTATCAACCACGTAAGGCCGCAAGCGTTCAGCGTAACCAAGATATTGCTCAATTACTTCTTGGGGATTTAAAGGCGGTAGGTTGTAAAGTTTTTCTAAAATTGTGTTTTTATAATTAATCGTCCATTCTAACTTCTCACGTAGCGCTTCCGGGTCGATCAAGTCTAAAATTCTGATGCCTGTACGCTCTGATTTATCCGCATAGGTGGGGCCAATGCCTCTACCTGTCGTGCCGATTTTATAACTTCCGCGTCGCTCCTCTGAAGCCTTGTCAATCAATCGATGATAAGGCATCGTGACATGGGCTGTTTCAGATATTAACAGCTTGGCAGTAGAAATATTTAATTCTTCTAGTTGATCAAGTTCTGCTATTAATACCTGTGGATCTATGACTGTTCCACAGCCAATAATACACTCAGTATTGGGATACAGAATACCAGAGGGGATTAAGTGCAGCTTAAACGTCTGGCCGTCAACTACTATGGTATGTCCAGCGTTCACTCCCCCTTGGTAACGTACCACCACATCTGCGGAGCGGCTGAGTAAATCTGTTATTTTACCTTTTCCTTCATCGCCCCACTGGGCACCTATGACAATTACGTTAGCCAAGAGATTATCTCAAAGGGTAAAGTTTCCACAAATTACAATTTTTACCAGATTGTATGACTCTTGTCAAGTAATTGGGCAGGGGGCAGGGAGTGTAAATTAATTTCCAACGAACAGAGGGCAAATTGTTTGTATTTAACTTTTAGAGAAATGGTATTATATATCACCCATCTCTGGACTCCAAGCTTCTGCAATCGGTTGCCTATTTCTTATGAAAAACACCCGAATTTTTCAACGTCTCGGTATTGACTATCAAAATCCTCGTTGGTGGTTTCATGTCTTAATTATTGCCATCAGTTACTATAGCGTTTCTTGGCTGGTATTGAAAACAATGTCAGTTCCAGCTTTTGGTACTCCTGTTTGGCCAGGTACGGGTTTTGCTGTTGGCTTTTTGTTGCTTTGGGGGCGATCGCGTTGGTTTGGGGTCTTATTAGGAGCAACATTAGCTAATAATATTGGCTTTCAAATGATACCTTTAGCTATTTTGCAAGCTATATTTACTACTATTGGCTCACTCATTTCTGTGAAGCTAATCCTTCTACTATCTCGATCTAATTATCCTTTTAACAAAGTCAAAAATGTAGTACTTTTTTCATTTTGTATTTTGGTTACTGGCACTATTTTTCAATCTTTATCCGGTGCAGCTATAGTTTGTTTAGCTGGTTATCAACCTTGTAATAAATATTTAGAACTGTCCTTAAGTTGGTGGGTGGGTGATGCCATAGGGATTTTAGTATTTGCTCCACCTATTTTAACTTTAGCCAAAAAAAGACCGGAATTTGAATTTAAAAATTCTCTAAAATGGGAAATATCAGCGACAGTAATTATTTTATGTATAGTTAGCTATTTTACTTTTATTCAAACACAACCTTTAGAGTATTTACTATTACCGCCGTTATTTTGGTCTGCTTTTCGCTTTGGTGATAAAATCACCACTGTATTAGTTGCACTTGTATCTACCGTGGCTGTTGTTGCTACGAGTTATGGCTTAGGAATATTTTATAACGCCGCTTTAAGAAGTAATTCAATTGTTTTGTTACAAGTGTTTATGGGTGTAATATCTGTGACTACTATGGTGATGTTAGCTATTGTCACAGAAAACCATAAGTATCGGTTAAATCTTCAAACAATTAATGCAGAATTAGAACAACGAGTTTTTGAGCGAACGAAAGATTTACAAGAAAGTGAAGCTAAAGCCCAGGAATTAGCAGCCAAAGCCGAAGCCGCCAACCGGGCGAAAAGTGCGTTTATTGCCAATATGAGTCATGAGTTGCGATCGCCCCTCAATGCTGTAATTGGCTTTTCGCAACTGATGTTACGCGCTAAAAATCTTCCGCCAGATCAGTATGAAAATGCCGGAATTATTTATCGTAGTGGCGACTACTTACTCACACTGATTAATCATATTCTCGACTTATCCAAAATTGAAGCTGGGAAAGCAACGTTAAATATTAATGATTTTAATCTCTATCGCTTACTAGATGACTTAGAAGATATGCTGCATCTGCGGGCTAGTAGTACAGGATTGTCACTAATATTTAAGCGGAGTAAAAATTTACCGCATTATATTTGCACCGATGAAGTAAAACTGCGTCAGGTTTTAATCAATTTACTCAGTAATGCTATTAAATTTACCTCTGTCGGTCAAGTTACTCTCTATGTCTTCCAGGGAGAACAAGAAACAATTGATGTGTTTAATCTCTATATGCGTATCAGTGATACAGGAATAGGAATTTCCGCCGCCGAACTACCAAAAGTATTTGAGGCTTTTACCCAAGCAGAAGCCGGAAGAGAAATGCAAGAAGGAACGGGGTTAGGTTTAGCCATCAGTCGGAAATTTGTGCAGTTAATGGGTGGGGATATTTCAGTAGAAAGCGAGTTAGGAAAAGGTACAACATTTCAATTTTATATTCAAGCCAAATTAGGTCAAGAAATAAATAGTAATGATGTGAATGAACGTCCTCATGTGCTGGGGCTGGTGGCTGGTCAACCTACATACAAAATCCTCGCAGTAGATGATAAACCTATTAATCGGCAATTATTGCTGAAGCTGCTAAAACCATTGGGTTTTGAGATGAAAGAAGCTAGTAATGGCAAAGAAGCGCTGAAAATTTGGGATGAGTGGGAACCGCATTTAATTTTTATGGATATGCGGATGCCTGTAATGGATGGTTATGAGGCGACAAAACAGATTAAATCTACCACCAAAGGCAATGCAACGGCGGTGATAGCTCTAACTGCCAGTGTTTTAGAAGAAGAAAAAGCCATTGTGCTGTCAGCAGGTTGTGATGACTTTCTCCGCAAACCATTTGCAGAATATACAATTTTTGATGCTTTAGCTAAACATCTAGGTGTAAAATACATTTTCGCAGAAAACCATGCACTTGATTTAGAGAGTGTAGAGTCAAGCCCATTAACATCAGAAAATTTAACTTGTATGTCTGGAGAATGGATTAGTCAATTATATGAAGCTGCGCTTGAGGCTAATACTAACCTCGTCTTGGAACTAGTAGGAGAAATACCGAAAATAGAGACTCATTTGATCCAAGCACTGACCAAACTAGCACGTCAATTTGAATTTGAGAAACTGGTTGATTTATCTGAATCTTTGATCAAGCATGATTAGGATCATTTAAATAAGTCTCTGCAAACCTCATTTTTAAGAAAAATTAGCAACACCTATGAACATATTTCATAATATTTTGCGTTATTTTAAATCAGAATCGTCAAGTATTATTAAAATTAATATTTTCTTGGGAATTTCCTATGTAATAGGCGCACAGTTGAGCCAAAGTATCGCTCTTTTAAATAGAGGAGTTACAGCAATTTGGTTGCCTTCAGGAATGACTTTAGCCGCATTTCTTCTGTTTGGTTATAAAATCTTTCCCGCTATTTTTTTTGGTTCAATCGTAGGACTTTATCATATATTTTTATCAGTAGAATCATTCAATGACATCCTTTTTCTTAATATTGCCTGTATTCTAGGAAATTATTTGCAACCATTGTTAGCCTCATTAGTTATCAAAAAATATAGTCATATTACTGAATTATTTAATAGTATTAATGGCACAATTATTTTTGTAATAGCAGGATTTTTTTCACCCATAATATCTGCAACTATTATTACTACTACCGCCAGTTATACGGGGTTTTATCCCTGGGAAACTTACTGGATTTCTTGGCTGACAATATGGATAGCTAGTGGGTTAACTCACTTAATTTTTACCCCAGCCTTTTTAATTCATAAAATTTATTCAATTCCCAATAGAAGTATTGCTAATTACAAAATTAAATTCTCAATTATAGTCTTCGTAACCATCGGGACAATTTTAATTTTTTGGTTAACTTTTTTAAAAAATTATCCTATCGAATATATTTTATTACTGTTACTGATTTGCACTGTTTTCAGTCTAGGTAAAAAATACTCAATTATGATGGTAGTAGTAGTTTCTTCGGCAGCTATTATTGCCACTAACCTCAGATTAGGTCCATTTGTTAAAGAAACCAAGAACGAATCATTATTATTACTACAATCATTTATTGGTGTTTTTTCTATAACTTCATTAATATTATCAGCAATTATTGATGAAAAACAACAAGCTACAAATAAATTAGAATTAACCCTAGCTAACTTAGAGCATACCGTTAAAGAACGTACCTTAGAACTAGCAAATGCCAAAGAAAAAGCTGAAGCAGCCAATCAAGCCAAAAGCATCTTTATTGCTAATATGAGTCATGAATTACGATCACCTCTCAATGCTATTCTTGGTTTTTCACAATTGATGTTACGTGCTAATAACCTAAGTTCTGACCATTATGAAAATACTAGCATCATTTATCGCAGTGGTGATTATTTATTAACATTAATAAATAATGTTCTGGATTTATCAAAAATCGAGGCAGGGAAAACTACCCTTAACCCCAGTGATTTTGACCTTTACCGCTTGCTAGATGATTTAGAAGATATGTTTGATTTAAGAGTCAGTAACCAAGGCTTAAATCTCATATTTCAACGCAGTGAAAATGTGCCACGTTATATTTGCACAGATGAAGTGAAACTTCGACAGGTGTTAATTAATTTAATTAGTAACAGCATCAAATTTACTCAACAAGGAGGAATTAGTTTAAAAATAAATAATAGTAGCGAAGAAACCACAGATACTTTCATAATTAATTTTCAATTGCGTGATACAGGATTGGGTATTGCTGCGGCAGAATTACCGCAAATATTTGAGGCTTTTACGCAAACACAATCTGGAAAAGATGCCCAGGAAGGAACAGGGTTAGGTTTGGTAATTAGTCAAAAGTTTGTAGAGTTAATGGGAGGACAGATTACCGTTGAAAGTGAATTAGGAAAAGGCACAACTTTCAAATTCTATATTCAAGTCAAATTAGGGCAAGAAATCCATAAAAATGGCTTGTCAGACTTTCCCAAAGTTTTAGGACTTGTACTTGGTCAACCTCGATATAAAATATTAACAGTAGATGATAAACCGATTAATTCGCAATTACTAATTAAGCTATTAGAACCATTGGGTTTTCAGATGAAAGCAGCTAGTAATGGTCAAGAAGCATTGACGATTTGGGATCAGTGGGAACCGCATTTAATTTTTATGGATATGCGGATGCCTGTGATGGATGGTTATGAGGCGACAAAACAGATTAAATCGACCACCAAAGGCAATGCTACAGCAGTAATAGCATTAACTGCCAGTGTATTAGAAGAAGAGAAAGCCATAGTGCTTTCTGCTGGTTGTGATGATTTCCTTCGTAAACCATTTAGGGAAAATACAATTTTTGATGTACTTGCCAAACATTTGGGTGTAAAATACATTTTTGCAGAAAACCCTGCTCTTGATTTAGACCATTCAGAGGAAATACCATTGACATCGCAGCAACTAACCTGTATGTCTGGAGAATGGATTAGTCAATTATATGATGCTGCTCTTGAGGCTAATACTCACTTAGTCTTGGAACTGATAGAAAAAATTCCTAAAACAGAAACTCGTTTTATACATTCTTTAAAAAAACTTGCTCGCCAATTTGAATTTGAACAGCTTGTTGACTTAGCCGAACCCCTGATAAGTAATGAATCTCGAACCTGACATAGAAAATAAAGGTAACATTCTCTTAGTAGATGATATTCCCGAAAATTTACAATTACTAAGCGATTTGCTGATCAAACTTGGTTACACTGTTCGTAGCGTCACCAGTGGACGCATGGCACTAAAAACAGTGAGGGTAAAGCGGCCAGAAGTTATCCTGTTAGATATTAAGATGCCAGAAATGGATGGCTATCAAGTTTGTCAAGCGCTGAAAGCTGATGAAGATTTATGTCATATTCCCGTGATTTTTATTAGTGCTTTAGATGATGTTTTCGATAAAGTCAAAGCCTTTAATTCCGGGGGGGTAGACTACATAACTAAACCTTTTCAAATTGAAGAAGTAGTAGCACGTCTAGAGAATCAGTTAACTATTCAAAGACAACAACACCTGCTGCAAAAAGAAATTAATTACCGTAGAGATACAGAAGAGGCTCTTTATCAGTCTAGGGCGTTGTTGTCTAGTATTTTGAATAGTTCCCTTGATGGAATCGCCGCCTTGCAAGCTGTTCGTAATCCTGAAACTGGCAATATTGAAGATTTTCGTTGTTTAGTCGTTAACCCTGTAATTGCCAAAGTCTTTCAACGCAGTCGTGAAGATATGATTGGCAAGTTGGTACTGAAAAAGTTTTTGAATACAATTCAGCCAGAACTATTTAATAATTTTATTGAGGTTATAGAAACGGGGCGACCTCTAGAACAGGATTTTTACTATCCATCAGGAAATTCTTCTTGGTATCACTTTGTAGCAGTTAAGTTAGGTGATGGTTTTGCGATTACCACACGTGATATCACCGCCCGGAAACAAACAGAAATAGCTTTGCAAGATGCTAATCATAAATTAGAATTACTGGCAAATCTAGATGGTTTAACTCAAGTAGCTAACCGTCGTTGTTTTAATAATCGCTTACAAAGTGAATGGCAACGTTTAGCGCAAGAACAGCAGCCACTTTCCTTAATTTTATTTGATATTGATGTTTTTAAACGTTATAACGATTATTATGGTCATCTAGCAGGTGATGATTGCTTATTAAAAATTGCTCAATCAGTTTATCATTGTATTCGTTATCAAGAGGTGAGCCGTCCCACGGACATGGTAGCCCGTTATGGTGGGGAAGAATTTGTGATCCTGCTCCCGAACACGGATTTAGCAGGAGCGATTAAAGTAGCATCGAGAATTCAAGCAGTAATTCATGATCTGAAGATTTGCCACACAGAGTCTAATGTTAAGGATATTGTGACCGTGAGTTTGGGCATTGCTTCAGTGATACCTTCCTTGGAAGTGCAGCCAGATACACTGATAGCCTATGCAGATCAAGCATTATACGAGGCCAAACAACAAGGGCGCGATCGCTACTGCTGCAACTGTGAACAAAGTTTTGATAAATGAGCCAATATTTAAGTAGGGCTAATTGCTGATTTACAGGAGTCAGAAAATTATGATAGCTGTGAAAAATCGCGCCGATAGAGTCGTACTTTACAATATTAGCTGGCAACAATTTGAAAACCTTTTGCAAGATTTGGGAGAAAGTCGTGCAGCCAGAATAGCTTACGATAACGGTAACTTGGAAATTATGACACCTTTACCAGAACACGAACACTATAAAGAAGTAATTAGTGATTTAGTTAAAGATATTGCTGATACCCTTGATTTAGACTATGAAAGTTATGGTTCAACCACCTGGAAGCGAGAAAGCCGCATGGCTGGTTTAGAAGCAGATAATTGCTTTTATTTCCAAAATGAAGCAGAAATTAGAGGGAGACTAGATTTAGATTTAAACCAAGATCCGCCCCCAGATTTAGCATTAGAAATTGATGTTACTAGTAAATCTTTAAATCGATTTCCGATTTATGCGCGGTTGGGTGTTCCTGAAGTTTGGTGTTATGACTCAGGAGAATTGAAGATTAATCTCTTGCAAAATGAGGAATATCTAGAGTCAGAAACAAGTTTAGTTTTCCCTAGTTTACCAATTCGTGAATTACCCCGATTGATTGAAAAAAATCGCACCGAGGGGAGAAGGGCGATGAGAAAAGCAGTAAGAGGTTGGGTGAGGGGTGTGTTAGGTTAGATACAAGAGTGCAAATTAATCAGCACAGCTTAAGGTACTGGAACCCACACACCAGACTGTAAAAACCGAATATCATTGCCCGCCAGATTCACATTATAACTCTGGGTAGCACTTGCCCATGAAGGATTTCCACTAGGAACATTACCGCCAAAAACATTAACTCCCCATCCGGCTTGAATTGACTGGCGACAACTTAAGTTTTGGTTATCAATATTCAAACAACCATCAAAAAATTTGGGAGTTGTCGAGTGCAGACCAGTCATATTTTCTGAGACCTTTGCCCGTTTAGCTGCCTCTTTTTTGATGGCAGTTACTAATGAACTAGGTAAACTCTGCATTCCATCAGGTATGGGGGAAAAATTGGGGTCTGAAATTGCGTTTTTAGGAATATAGTAAACATAGCGATTAGCGTCCATAATAACGATCATTTGCCAAGCTGCTTGTTCTATATCTTGACAAATTCCCATTTCTGGTCTTGTGGGTGCTGTCTCTGCACCCTGACACCAATTCCATGTTATGGCTTTAATACTTTCAACTCGCAGGTTAGAATTTAAATTATCATGGCGACTCACAACATCCTCTAACACCTTCTCGCCGATATTTCGGGGCATTTCTGCTGTTTCTGAGGGCAAAAATAAACTTAAATTCCCATAATTTAAATCTTGGCTATCAAGTCCCAAGAAGAATGGTTTCTCTCTACCTTTTACAAGAATACGCCATCCTAAAATTGACTGGACTTTGCAATTAGCATTGATAGGACAGGCCGGAAGACCTTTGCTTAGTTGTGCGGCAACAATAGAAATATTGTTGGGTTCTAGGGATAATTTTGTGGATAAAGCTGAGAGAATAGTTTGATTTAAACTGGCAGTGGCATCAAGGGTAATAAATCCATTATTAGTCACATAATAAACCCAATTTTCACCTTGACCACTCATGGTTACACGCCAGCCAGAACGGGATTTAGCTGGACAAGTTTGAGTCGGAATTAAGCCTGATTTATCAGGTAAACAGTCTTCCCAAGTAGCTATTTCAGATTTTGTTAGTTTGAGGAGTTTGTTGTTAATTTGCAATTGCTGCGCCATTTTTTCGCGCACTGCGGTTTCTAGGTTTTGAGGGATATTTTTTGGCGTAGTAGCTACCTCTGCTTTAATAGAATTCTGGGGCTGTGTTGTTGCGTAAAAAATTAGGCTGCTGATGCCAAGTAAACCCAACACACCACATAAAAGTATTTTGGCTTTCATGAATTTCGCTGTAAATAAACAGTAATCACCTAAATTTAGGTAGTTTATGATTAAATTGACTAATTTTAGGCAATTTATGTTTCTGATACCCAAAAATTACTACAAATTCTAGATTTTTTTATTTATGGCTTTTGTTACAATTAGTGAACTTTATATTTACAAAATACCATTATGGCGTTATATGCTGAGTTACATAGACATCTGGGGGGTTCCGTTGTTCCCCGCGTGTTGTGGCGATATTTTGAGCGCCATGCTACAGATTTAATTACTCGTTTTGCTGAATATTCGGAATTTGAAGACTTTTACACTCGTCCCCGCAATACTTTAGATGAGTATCTAGAATTACACACTTTAGTGGAAAGTGTGCAAACTGTAGAAACTTTACCCTACTTTATTTATCGCTTGTTGCGCGGTGCTTATATCTTTGAAAATTTGGCGTATTTAGAACTGCGTTATACACCATACTTACGCACACCTGAACATCTGAGTCAAACCGAAAGAATTGACAAGATGGCAGAAATTGTGGAGGTGGTAGGGAAAGCTAGTCATTTGCCAGAATATCCCATTGTGACTAGCCAAATTCTCTGTATGCACTCGCGTTTACCTTATGAGGTGAATCGGGCGATAATTGAGTTAGCGGTACAGAATAAACAGTACGTTTGTGGGATTGATGTGGCTGGTGGCGATCGCTATTATGAAGAACGTCTAGAAGAATGGGTCAGCTTGTATGATTATGCGCGATCGCATGACATTAACACCACCGGACACCTTTACGAAACCACCGATGGCTGTCACCCCAAACTCTTACCCTACCTGATGCGAATTGGTCATGGTATCCAAATTCCTTTGTTATCTCCAGAGTTATTAACAGATATAGCTAAACGGGGACAGTGTTTAGAAGTTTGTCCCACAACTTACCTCAAAACAGGTACTTTACAGGATATCCGTCAACTGAAATTAGTTTTTGACCGTTGTTTTGCAGCTGGGGTAGATATTGCTATTTGTACTGATAACGCGGGACTGCATAATATGCGCCTACCATTTGAGTACGAAAACCTTTTGACTTACGACATTATTAACTTTGAACAGTTACAAGCCTGTCAAAATGCAGCTTTCCGTCATGCTTTTGCTTGGCCTCATAATCAGCCTCCTGCATCTATATTGAATAGATTACTTAAACCTGAACTTCCCAAAGTTTTGGCAATAACAGATTAGTTGACAAAAATTAAATTATTTATTTTGTGGGGTAGGAATGCCTATCCCACAATAAAATTTTGGATAATTTGTTGGTAAATAAATTCCTTCGCAGAACAAAGCAAGGGACAACACTATTTACGTCAGAGTAAGCTAGGTTACAACAAACTTAGATTACAAGTGTCTACGTAATATGAAAATTATTCACGAAAACGATAGTCAAATGACTCTGCGCCTACGTCCCTGGCTCCTGTGGATTGTTGGCGCTATCTTAACTAGTATTGGTTTGTCAGGAGCAGTTTTATGGCCACAAGTACATACTTTCACTTGTCGCCGTGACACTACTGCACCAGCAATTTGTCAAAGTTATACCACAGGATTATCTTCATCAGACCACCAAGTTTTACCCCTAAAGGATATTCAAGGAACAAAAATTCACACTATCAAAGGTAAAAGCGAGCGGAACTATCGGTTACTCTTATTAACAAACGAAGGTGAAATTTCTCCTATCTCCATAGATATTTCTGACCAGGGAACAGTCCAAAACTGGGTAGAAGAAATTGAAGTGTTCCGCAAAGATACTCAGAAACAGAATCTATTAATTGAATATGATAATCGGTTATCAGGTTATCTATTTGCTGGTATATTTACATCTATGGGTTTGATCTTAGGGCTTTTGTTAGAGAAAGTTGTAGTTTGCAAGATAGACAAGACATTAGGACAATTAACTTTAGCAAATTATGGGTTACTAGGTAATTCTCAAGCAGAATATCTCATCAGTGATATTCGTGGTGTAACTGTACAAACAACAGGGGGGTTTCGCGATGGTAGTAGAACCTATAGAATAGCTCTATTTATGTACTCTGGCGAGTATATACCATTTCCTTCTTACTACGCTTCAAGATTCCGTCATCACCAGCAAACAGTTGTTCGTATTAGCGAGTTTCTTGATTTAGAACCTATGATAGAAAATGACCAAAAGATGTCATTGAAAAAAATATTTTCCACAGTTAAGGAGATAGGAAAAAGGGTATTTACGACTCGTCAAAGACGTGAGGCTGAACTTCCCAGTTTACAGCAAGCAGTAATGAATAATCGCAATGATGCTGAAGCACATTTTCAGTATGGTCTTTCTTTATATATTTTACAGCGATATCAGGAAGCGCAACCTTGTTTAGAAGAAGCACAACGACTTTTTGTTTTGTCAGGTCAAGTGCAGAGACTTGAAGAAATCGAGGCTTTTTTATACTTGCTAAACCAAAAATTATGAATTATTAAACGCAGAGTTACGCAAAGTTAACGCGGAGGTACGCAGAGATTTTTCGATGAGAGTAGGACTTACGCAGTGGGGGAAATTTTAAGCAGCTACGCCTTCTGTCGCCCCACCAACTGTTTTCCAGGCTGTGATACCGCCTCTAATCACAGTGGCATTACTAAACCCAGCAGCTCGTAATAATTGCACAGCATAGCCGGCTTGTGTGTCGCTGTCGCCATAGATATAAATCTGGCGTTCTTGGTGTAGTGCAGATTTAGCGCGTTTTACTAATTCATCTAAGGGCATTTGGATTGCGCCTGTGATGCGATTGTAATTGTAAGTGTGGCGATCGCGCACATCGATAATTGTAAACGCTGGTTGACCCCATTCCAGACGAGACTTTAGATCATGAACTTCAGCAACTAAATCACTAATCATAAACTTTTCTCGCTGATAACCTTATCAGCAATCTATCAACAATCCTTCTAGAACCTGAGTTTCTTTACAATAAATCAAAAATTCTGTGGAATTGTAAATAAAAATGCTTATTCTATTCAGTGGTTGACTGCTCGCCTAAACTGTAATTTATGGCATCTACTATTCAAGCTTTACCGACAGAAGTCGTATATCTGATTACGGCTGGAGAGGTAATCGACTCTTTAGCCTCTGTAGTGCGGGAATTAGTAGAAAATTCCCTAGACGCAGGCGCAAACCGCATTGTAGTTTCTCTTTGGCCGCAGCAGTGGCGCATTCGCGTGGCAGATAACGGTTGCGGAATGGACGAAGATAATTTACAACAAGCCGCCCTGGCACACAGTACCAGCAAAATTCACTCTAGTGAAGATTTATGGAAGATTAACAGTTTGGGCTTTCGCGGTGAAGCACTGCACAGTTTGACAACTTTGGCAGATTTGGAGATTTTGAGCCGTCCACCAGGCGGAAACGTGGGCTGGCGGGTTGTTTATGGTGACGGTGGTCAAGCTGTAGAATTTGAAGCAACTGCGATCGCACCTGGTACAGTAGTTACAGTCTCCAATCTCTTCGGTAATTGTGCCGTGCGTCGTCAAGGTTTACCCACAGCCGCCCAGCAAATGCGAGGCGTACAATTAGCAATTCAACAAATCGCCCTCTGTCACCCCCATGTTACCTGGCAAGTTTGGCAAAATGACCGCCAATGGTTCACCATTTCCCCCGCCGCTACAACCGGACAACTCCTACCGCAAATTCTCCCTCAAGTGCGACAAGGTGATTTAAACGAAGTCAAACTAGAAATACCGAACCCCCAGCCCCCTGTAGGGGCGGGTTTACAGACATCATTCAACATCAACGAGGATATTACTAAACCCGCCCCTACTACCAACTCCCAACTTAGTATAGTTGTGGGATTACCTGATAGATGTCATCGTCGCCGCCCTGATTGGGTACGGGTAGCGATTAACGGCCGCATGGTAAAATCGCCAGAATTAGAGCAAACAATTCTATCAGCATTTCACAGAACATTACCACGCGATCGCTATCCGATTTGTTTATTAAATCTGACCATTTCTCCTGACCAAATTAACTGGAATCGTAACCCAGCTAAAAGCGAAATTTACCTGAATGAAATTGGTTATTGGCAAGAACAAATTACCACAGCAATTGACCAAGCACTCCGCATAAGTGCAGCAAATCTCAAAGAATCTGTCCACACAACCAGAGTCAGTAAATTACTCAAAGCCGCAGAAGCCAAAGGCGGTTATCATGTTAATCCTGAAAATTCCCCTGAAGAGAATCATACTCAGCTGTCTTTAAAGGCGATCGCGCAACTGAGCAACACCTATATAGTAGTAGAACATCCCAATGGTATGTGGTTAGTAGAACAACACATAGCCCATGAGCGAGTATTATATGAGCAAATCTGTGATAACTGGCAACTTGTACCCATTGAACCCGCCATCATTCTTTATCAATTATCACCAGCGCAAGTATCACAAGTGCAAAGAATAGGTTTAGATATAGAACCCTTCGGCGAACAACTTTGGGCAATTCGCACCATACCCGCACCTTTACAACAACGAGAAGACAGTGCAGACGCAATTTTAGAACTCAGTTGGGGCGGAGACTTACAAGTAGCCCAAGTAGCCGTCGCTTGTCGCAGTGCTATTCGTAATGGTACACCCATGACTATGCCAGAAATGCAGACATTATTAGATCAATGGCAACGCACTCGCAACCCCCGCACCTGTCCCCACGGTCGCCCCATTTATTTATCCTTAGAAGAACCAGCTTTAGCCAGATTTTTCCGGCGTAATTGGGTCATTGGTAAAAGTCACGGGATTTAAATGTGCAAATTTATGATATTAGGAAACTATAAATTTAATTATTGTTTAATTAACAACTTAAATAAACCAATTATTTTATTTTTGCATGGTTTCATTGGTAATCTTCATGAATTTGACGAAGCTATAAAAATACTAGCTGAAGAATTTTCATTTCTGACACTTGATTTACCCGGACATGGCAAAACTCAAGTCTTGGGTGGGGATGAATGCTATACAATGGCAAATACTGCTAATGCTGTAATTAACTTACTAGACGACTTAAAAATTAACCAGTGCTTCTTAGTTGGTTATTCAATGGGTGGAAGATTAGCTTTATATCTAACTCTACATTTCCCAGAGCGTTTTGCTAAAGTCGTCCTCGAATCAGCATCACCAGGTTTAGCCACAGAAACAGAACGGTTAGCAAGAGTGAAAACTGATGCTCAAATCGCTAGAAAATTAGCTAGAACTATTACCAAAGAAGATTTTGCTACTTTCTTACTAAATTGGTATGGTCAGCCCATTTTTGGCTTAATAAAAAATCATCCCAAATTTGCAACCATGTTAGAAAGCCGATTGCAAAATTATCCAGTTGAATTAACTAAATCATTGCAATTCATGGGAACTGGTAATCAACCTTCTTTATGGAATAAACTCCATCAAAATACCATACCTTTGCTATTATTAACCGGGGAATATGATCAAAAGTTTATAGCTATCAATACAGAAATAGCTCAAAAATGTCAACTTGCCCAGCTAAAAATTATTAGTCATGCTGGGCATAATATGCACTTAGAAAGCACTGAAGAATTTGTGAACAAAATCAGAGATTTTATCTCATGAAAGTTTCAATATTTGCCTGTACCTCTTCTCTTAAAGTAGTTTTTTAGCGCTCATATTAAAGGCTGATTTGTTAATTTCGGCATAAATTCCCATCCTGATGACACGGAAAAGACCAAGGTATCAATATTGCTCAGGAGAGGGGAAAGTTGGATATTTCTTAGCCATCAACTAACTGCATCTGATCATTCCACAGCACTTTGCTATATCTTGCACGGATAGCGGAGCGTGTGCCGCAGTAGCATCTACGTTTTTAGGGAAATAATCGATAAATCAGCAGCTAATTTGTGATTTTTCTAGCGTGTTTGCCACCTGACACAAATTATTTTAAATTTTTAAGAAAATACTCAATTTTTCTTGAGTACATTTACGATTCTTTGATTCTAATTATTAAGGTTTTGTGATTAGCTCAATAATTACTTTATATTGGTGTAGTAATTTTCTGATGTCTGGCGTAAAACCTTCATCTGCTTTAAGTTCTGTCCCGTATATATTTTTCGTCTGTACTCCCAAAAATTTACCTGATTATTGGTAATTTAGGTAAAATATGCACCCACTGAGAAGTATTGACATCTAAAATTGTTGAGCTTTTATATTGCATATTCTGAGAAAACATTATAAATTATAAAATTATAGGGGAATAATCTAATTTAACGCCTCAAAACTAAATTCTGATTAAGTAAATCTACCAGACATAGTTAAAACTGCACACACCTTGAGTAGTACCGGAGATACATTCTTGTTTCGTCAAGTCAAGTTACGGATGTACAGACAGGACACAGAATAATCTGGGAATATATATGGTGTCACTGTTTTGAGGAGTCATGAAGTTGCTTGAGTGCAAAAATACTTAGCGAAGATTCACAAAGACGATAATTAAAAACCAATTAATTGTAGATTAAGTTGCCGATAAATAGGTAGCTTAAGTTATTATTTATAAGTTATTTACTCAAAGCAATTTGCTATTCAAAACATAGGTTTTGTTATGCTAAAAATAGCATAAATAATCAATGAAGGTGCATCTACTAAAAATTCACCCCCTTAATGGAGTTACTCTAGCGATGCCAATAAATGAAGTCCTAACAGATGAAAATATAGAAGAACAAGCATGGCGAGCGCTGGAGAAGTCAATTCTCTATTATCAAGGTCGCCCCATTGGGACTGTAGCCGCCTATGATGCATCTGTAGAAGCACTTAATTATGATCAGTGCTTTGTCCGGGATTTTGTCTCTTCAGCCTTAATTTTTCTGATCAAAGGTAGAACAGATATTGTTCGTAATTTCCTGGAAGAAACATTAAAATTACAGCCTAAAGAAAGGGAATTAGATGCCTATAAGCCTGGGCGTGGGTTAATTCCAGCTAGCTTTAAAGTTGTAGTAGAAAATGGAGAAGAGCATTTAGAAGCAGATTTTGGCGAACACGCGATCGCCAGAGTTACCCCAGTGGATTCTTGTCTATGGTGGATTATTTTGTTGCGTGCGTATGTAGTCGCCACCAAGGATTATTCCATCGCCTATCAACCTGATTTCCAAAACGGTATCCGATTAATTATCGAAATCTGCTTGGCTAATCGCTTTGATATGTACCCGACGCTGTTGGTTCCCGATGGTGCTTGTATGATTGACCGTCGAATGGGTATTTATGGTCATCCGCTAGAACTTCAGGTGTTATTTTATGCGGCTTTGCGTGGGGCGCGTGAGATGCTGGTTTGTAAAGGGAATCAAGATTGTAAAGGTAATCAGGATATAGTCGCCGCAATTGATAACCGCTTACCGCTTTTATGCTCTCACATTCGCCAGCATTATTGGATAGATATTAATCGCCTCAATGCAATTTATCGCTTCAGAAGTGAAGAATATGGCAAAGGGGCAGTGAATCTGTTTAATATCTATGTAGACTCTCTTCCCTATTACGAATTAGACAAATGGCTACCGAGAAAAGGGGGATATTTAGCTGGTAATGTCGGACCATCGCAGTTAGATACACGTTTCTTTGCACTGGGTAACTTGATGGCGATCATTTCTGATTTAGCCACCGAAGAACAGTCACAAGCCATTATGAATCTGATTGAGGAACGATGGGATGATTTGGTGGGAGATATGCCAATGAAAATCTGTTTCCCAGCTTTAGAAAGTGAAGAATACAGAATTGTGACAGGATGTGACCCCAAAAATATTCCTTGGTCATATCATAATGCAGGAAGTTGGCCAGTATTAATGTGGATGTTCGCCGCCGCAGCTGTCAAAACCAACAGAACTGGTTTAGCTAGAAGGACTATTGAAATCGCCAAAGCCAGGCTGAGTGAAGATGAATGGCCAGAATATTATGACGGTAAGAAAGGGCGATTAATTGGCAAACAAGCCAGGAAATATCAAACTTGGACAATTGCTGGTTTCTTGTTAGCCAAAGAACTCATGGATAATCCAAATTATTTACCATTGGTGAGTTTTGATGAACTACCACCTGAAAAAGTTTCTCGCGCCTGTGAATTTGAAATTGGCAGTGTAGAACCTTATATGCCTTGATAGTAGATATCATTAGATAAATGATCACTGCTATTGTGAAATTAAGTGCAGTAATACGTCAGATAAAGTGTGCAAAGTGTGCAAACTGTCCAAGATAAACATTAATTTAAAAGCCCCTTTGTAATTCTTTGGGGCTTTTGCTATTTGCTAAATTGCTCTGAGTAATCACTTTTAAAATAGAACCTATGGGACAATAAAGTAAATGAAAAACTTGGGTTATCCTGAGAGTATGGACGGTATAATATCGCCCTAAATATATCTTGCGTGAGTAGGGGCGGGTTAATAGATATTATTCATAATTAACGGGGATATTGGTAAACCCGCCCCTACATAGTCGAATACTACTCACCCCACCAGATTTATCAGATGAGGATGTGTACTTAATTTACTTACCAAGTGCTGTACGCATTCCTAAACTAAAAAGTATTGAAAAGTAAGAGTTTAACTCTGGTTTTTATCTTGCCAAAATCCCATCATAACGGAGTGTTTCTCGTAATGGAAAGAGAGGAAGTAGTAATAGTTGATGATTTAGAGAAACAGGCCTGGGAAATATTAGAAAAGTCGATTCTGTACTACCAAGGTCGTCCTATCGGTACAATTGCTACCTATGATCCTTCGCAAAAAGCGTTAAACCATGACCATTGTTTTATTAGGGATTTTGTACCATCAGCTTTACTTTTTCTGATCAAAGGTAAATATGATATTGTCCGTAATTTTCTAGAAGAAACTTTAAAGTTACAGCCAAAAAAAAATAAATTTGATGCTTATATACCTGGACAAGGTTTGATACCAGCCAGCTTCAAAGTTGTATTAAAAGATGGTAAAGAGACTTTAGAAACTGATTTTGGCGAACACGCGATCGCTAGAGTGACACCTGTTGATTCTTGTCTATGGTGGATTATAATACTATATGCCTATGTCAAAGCGACAAAAGATATAAGTTTCGCCTTGCAGCCAGAATTTCAGCAAGGAATCAGCTTAATTATGGAACTCTGCTTGGCGACAAGATTTGATATGTACCCCACGCTGTTAGTTCCAGATGGCGCTTGTATGATTTATCGGCGTATGGGTATCTATGGTTATCCTTTAGAAATTCAAGCGCTATTTTATTCTGCGTTGCGTTCGGCGCGGAAATTGCTGATTTGTGCCGGTGATGAAGAAATTGTCGTCGGGATTGATAACCGCTTACCTTTATTAAGAGATCATATTCGTAATCACTATTGGATTGATATGAAGCGATTGAATGTAATTTATCGCTTTAAGGGTGAAGAATACGGAGAGTCAGCAGTCAATCAATTTAATATCTATCCTGATTCCATTCACTATGCTAAATTAGCTATTTGGTTGCCTAAACACGGTGGTTATCTAGCAGGTAATGTTGGTCCATCGCAACTAGATACGCGTTTCTTTGCACTGGGAAATATGATGGCTATTATTTCCTCTTTAGCAAGTGAACAGCAATCTCAAGCCATTATGAATCTGATTGAAGAAGAGTGGGATGATTTGGTGGGAGAAATGCCGATGAAAATCTGTTTCCCGGCTGTAGAAAAAGAGG
The DNA here is from genome assembly GCF_963920885.1 of Anabaena sp. CCY 0017. NCBI lineage: Bacteria > Bacillati > Cyanobacteriota > Cyanophyceae > Nostocales > Nostocaceae > Anabaena > Anabaena sp. CCY 0017. The sequence goes on from NZ_CAWUDG010000007.1 coordinate 297,750, forward strand.
AATACAGAATTTTTACGGGATGTGACCCCAGAAATATCCCTTGGTCATATCATAATGGCGGTAGTTGGCCAGTATTATTGTGGTCGTTAATTGCTGCGGCTCAAAAAACAGGTAGACAGGATATTGCAAAACGCGCCTGGGAAATTGCCCAAGCACGTCTAAGTAAAGATAATTGGCCGGAATATTATGATGGTACGCGGGGGCTGGTAATTGGTAAAGAAGCGAGAAGATATCAAACCTGGACAATTTCTGGCTTTCTATTAGCAAAAGAATTGATGAGAAATCCAGGGCATTTAGGATTAATCAGTTTTGGGCAGTTTGATTTAGACAATGCTTCCCAGTCTTGTGAATTGTAACGGAGAGTGGGTAGAGTGCTGAGTGGGTAGGGGCGGGTTTAAGTAGTCAGTCTGTGGTTCGTCGAAATTCTTAGTAAACCCGCCCGTACAGGAATGGGGAGAGTGCTGAGTATAAACCCAATTTCTATTACGAATTACGAATTACGTATCGCTAAAGCGAAAGCTCCGCTAACGCGTAGCGTGCCGGAGGCTCTACTACGAATTACGAATTACGAATTACGAATTACGAATTACGAATTACGAATTACGAA